>CAMTFK010000178.1 GCA_947071285.1 uncultured Bacteroides sp.
GAACATGACATCGCAATGGTGACTACGGGAATCCGTCATTTTAAACACTAATATTCAAATATCAATTATTAAGTATTAAATATTAATTCAGTGTGCTCGAAGAGTGATAGCGCCACCAATTAATATTTAATATTTAATATTTAATACTTAAAAACAATGGGATTATTCTCTTTTACGCAAGAAATAGCGATGGACCTTGGTACTGCCAATACCATTATCACAACCAATGGCAAGATTGTGGTGGATGAACCTTCGGTGGTAGCCCTCGACCGTCGTACCGATAAGATGATTGCCGTGGGTGACAAGGCAAAGATGATGCACGAAAAGACCCACGAAAACATACGTACCATCCGTCCGCTCCGCGACGGTGTAATTGCCGACTTCTATGCTTGCGAGCAAATGATACGCGGCCTGATAAAGATGGTGAATAATCGTAGCCGTCTGTTCTCTCCTTCGCTTCGTATGGTAATCGGTGTCCCCTCGGGTAGTACGGAAGTGGAACTGCGTGCCGTACGCGACTCTGCCGAGCATGCCGGCGGACGTGACGTTTACCTGATTTTCGAACCTATGGCTGCTGCCATCGGTATTGGTATCGACGTGGAAGCTCCGGAAGGAAACATGATTGTAGATATAGGTGGTGGTTCTACTGAAATTGCCGTTATCTCTTTGGGTGGTATCGTAGCCAATAACTCTATCCGCATTGCCGGTGATGACTTGACTGCCGACATTCAGGAGTACATGAGCCGCCAGCACAATGTGAAGGTCAGCGAGCGTATGGCTGAACGTATCAAGATTAATGTAGGTGCTGCCTTGACCGAACTTGGCGAGGATGCTCCGGAAGATTATATTGTTCACGGACCGAACCGTATCACGGCCCTGCCTATGGAAGTGCCTGTGTGCTATCAGGAAGTGGCACACTGTCTGGAGAAATCAATCTCCAAGATTGAAACTGCTATCTTGAATGCGCTGGAAAATACACCTCCCGAATTGTATGCCGATATTGTACACAACGGTATTTATCTGGCAGGTGGTGGTGCATTGCTCCGCGGACTCGACAAGCGTTTGACAGATAAGATAAACATTCCGTTCCACATTGCCGAAGACCCCTTGCATGCTGTAGCTAAAGGTACGGGCGTTGCGCTGAAGAATGTGGACCGTTTCTCATTCCTGATGAGATGACAGGTAAATTGAATTAATAATGAAAGAATTAATAATGAAATCCGGGCAATTCGGGGTGAATTCATCTTTAGTTCTTTAATTCTTTAATTTTTCATTCTTTCATTTGCTTGTCAATATGCGAAATTTACTGAACTTTCTTGTTAAATACAACTACTGGTTCCTCTTTCTGTTGTTAGAGGCAGCCAGTTTTGTTTTATTATTCCGCTTCAATTACTATCAGCAGAGTGTGTTTTTCACTTCTGCCAATAGCGTGGCGGGGAAAGTTTATGATGTTTCGGGAGCTATCACTTCTTACTTCCATCTGAAAACAACCAATGAAGACCTGCTGGACCGCAACATGTGGCTGGAGCAGCGGGTGGCATTCCTTGAAAGGACACTGAAAAATAACGGAATGGACTCTGTCAGACTGTATAGTCTGGAGCGGCTTGAACCGGAAGAATATAAGATATTCAAGGCGAATGTGATTAAGAATAGCTTGAACCGGCTGGATAACTATATCACTCTTGACGAGGGAACCAATGCAGGTATTCGTCCGGAAATGGGGGTGGTAGATGCCAATGGAGTGGTAGGTATCGTTTATAAGACTTCTCAGCATTATTCTACCGTCATTCCGTTGCTGAACAGCAAATCGAGTATTAGTTGTAAGATTGTGGGCAGTGACTATTTTGGCTATTTGAAGTGGGAATATGGAGATTCCCGTTTCGCTTATTTGAAGGATTTGCCCCGTCATGCCGAGTTCAACCTGGGCGATACGGTTGTGACAAGCGGTTACTCTACAGTATTTCCCGCAGGAATCTTAGTAGGTACGGTGGATGATATGTCCGACTCCCACGACGGTCTTTCTTATCTATTGAAGATAAAACTGGCTACGGACTTCGGAAAGGTGAGCAATGTGCGTGTTATTGCCCGTACAGGACAGGAAGAGCAGAAAGCGCTGGAGAAGGAAGAGGAAAAGTGATAGAGTGATGAGGTGATAAAGTAATAGGGCGAAAAGTGATAGAATGAAAAGTGATAAGGGAATAAACCTCCCTTTAGTTTTTAATTTTTAATTTAATAAGCGTGGTCATCAATTATCTGCATAAATTAGGTTGGTTTATTGGTTTGGTGCTATTGCAGGTGCTGATACTGAACAATGTGCATATTGCCGGATATGCCACTCCTTTTCTATATATCTATCTCATACTGAAATTCGAGTCGGAAACGCCGAGAAATGCTTTGATGTTATGGGCGTTTTTCCTGGGACTGACAGTGGACATTTTCTCGGATACGCCGGGCATGAATGCGGCGGCTACGGTAGCGCTGGCATTCTTGCGGCCTACTTTCCTGCGATTGTTTGTACCACGGGATACATTGGAGAATATAGTTCCTTCGATAAAGTCGATGGGGTTTGCTCCTTTTCTGAAATATTTGGTTGTCAGTGTTTTTGTTCATCATGCAATATTACTTACCATAGAATTCTTTTCGTTCGCCCACATCGGAACGTTGCTACTGAGAATTGTGGCAAGTGCGTTGCTGACTATAACCTGTGTAATGGCTATAGAAGGAGTGAGGAAAAAGTAAAATGGCTAAAGACTACGTTCTCGAAAAGCGGAAATTGGTGATAGGTGGGGTGGCAATTGTGATTGTCATCATCTACATTATGCGCCTTTTTGTGCTGCAAGTCATGACTGACAGCTACAAAAAGAATGCAGATAGCAATGCTTTCCTTAATAAAATCCAGTATCCTTCGCGTGGTGCGATTTATGACCGTAATGGAAAGTTGCTGGTGTTCAATCAGCCGGCATATGACATTACGTTTGTGCCACGGGAGGTGACGCAGCTCGATACACTGGATTTTTGCCGTACACTGAATATTACCAAAGAACAGCTTCTTAAGCGAATGGCGGATGTGAGGAACCGCTGGATGAATCCCGGTTACTCAAGATATACGCATCAGGTTTTTATGACGCAGCTCTCGGCGGAAGAGTGTGGGGTGTTTCAGGAGAAGCTTTTCAAATTTCCCGGCTTCTATATTCAAAGGCGCACGATTCGGCAATATACGTATGATGCTGCCGGACATGCTTTGGGGGATATTGGTGAAGTGTCAATGAAAGATATCGAAGCGGATGACTACTACATTCGTGGTGACTATATAGGCAAGCAAGGAATAGAAAAATCTTATGAGAAATACTTGCGTGGAGAGAAGGGAGTTGAAATCCTTCTTCGTGATGCACATGGGCGTATCCAGGGACATTATATGGATGGGAAGCTGGATCGTTCGTCCGTGCCGGGTAAGAACCTGACATTAGGGTTGGATATTGAGTTACAGAGATTGGGCGAACGCCTGATGAAGAACAAAATTGGTGCGATAGTGGCTATTGAACCGGAGACGGGCGAGATTCTTTGTCTTGTATCGGCTCCGAACTTTGATCCGCACTTGATGATTGGCCGTCAACGTGGAAAAAATCATCAGATGTTGCAGATGGACAAACAGAAGCCGTTGTTGAATCGTGCCATTATGGGGTCTTATCCGCCGGGGTCCACTTTTAAGACTGCACAGGCTTTGACTTTCCTGCAGGAAGGAATTATTCAGCCTTCCACATCTTTCCCTTGTTCCCACGGGTTTGTCTATGGTGGTTTGCGGGTAGGTTGTCATGGACATGGGTCGCCGTTGCCACTGATTCCGGCAATCGCTACTTCTTGTAACGCTTACTTCTGTTGGGGGCTTTACCGCATGTTTGGTGACCGGAAGTATGGTTCGCCACAAAATGCAATTACAGTCTGGAAAGATCATATGGTTTCCCAGGGGTTCGGCTATCGATTAGGTACGGACCTTCCCGGAGAAAAGCGTGGATTTATTCCGAATGCAGGTGTGTATGATAAAGCCTATCGCGGTTCGTGGAACGGATTGACGGTAATCAGTATTTCTATCGGTCAGGGTGAAGTATTGAGTACTCCTTTGCAAATGGCCAATCTGGCGGCTACCATTGCCAACCGTGGCTATTTCGTAACCCCTCATATTGTAAAGGAAATCCAGGAAGCAGAGTTGGACAGCATCTATCGGGAACGTCGGTATACTTCCATTGACCGCCAGTATTATGAAGAAATAGTAGAAGGTATGCGGGCAGCAGTAACAGGTGTCACCGGAAGTGCTACTTGCCGCATTGCAGGAACTATTCTGCCCGGTGTGGAAATATGTGGAAAGACCGGTACGGCACAAAACCGCGGACATGACCACTCCGCATTTATCGGTTTTGCACCTATGGATAAGCCGAAGATTGCCATTGCCGTTTATGTGGAAAATGGTGGTTGGGGAGCTACTTATGGAGTGCCTTATGGCGCTCTGATGATGGAACAATATTTGAACGGAAAACTTTCGCCTGCCAGCGAGGCACGGGCGGAAGAGATGAGTAACCGTGTTATAATGTATGGTAACGAGGAGAGATAGTATATGGAAATCATTGGATTGGGTGACGATTTGCGTTTATCTGATTCTTATCGTATTCGGATGGTTCAGTGTCTGCGGGGCAAGTTATGACTATGGTGATCGTGACTTTTGGGATTTCTCTACCCGTGCGGGTAAACAGTTAGTGTGGATTATCTGTTCTTTCGGTTTAGGATTTGTGCTGTTGATGCTGGATGATGATATCTATGATATGTTTGCCTACCTGATTTATATAGCACTTGCCATATTGCTTGTAGTTACCATATTTATAGCTCCTGATACGAAAGGTTCCCGGTCGTGGCTGGTGATGGGGCCTGTCAGTCTACAGCCGGCAGAGTTTGCCAAGTTTGCCACGGCATTAGCGCTTGCCAAGTATATGAATTCCTATTCGTTCACCATGAAGAACTGGAAGAACATACTGATGATGGTCTTTCTTATCCTGCTCCCGATGGTACTGATTATCCTGCAACGGGAAACGGGTTCTGCACTGGTGTACACTGCTTTTTTCCTGGTATTATACCGCGAAGGGATGCCGGGTGTGGTATTATTTTCCGGTTTGTGTGCAGTTGTCTATTTTGTGGTGGGCATTCGTTTCGACCAGGTATTTATTGCCGATACACCGACACCGATAGGGGAGTTTGCGGTATTGTCTATGGTACTGTTGTCTGCCGCAGGTATGGTATGGGTGTATAAGAAGAAGTGGGAACCTGTACGCAATATACTCTTGGTTACGGTGGGAGTGTTGCTGATAGCTTATATTATCTCAGAACATGTGGTTCCGTTTAATCTGGTTTGGGTACAGTGGGGATTATGTATTCTGGTGGTAGGGTATCTTATCTTTCTTTCTTTGAGTGAGCGGCATCTCAGCTATTTCCTGATAGGTTTGTTTGCCATTGGTTCTATTGGTTTTCTGTATTCAAGTGATTATTTCTTTAATAAAGTGCTGGAACCGCATCAACAGATACGTATCAAGGTGGTATTGGGTATGGAAGAAGATTTGACTGGTGCAGGATACAATGTGAATCAGTCTAAAATTGCTATCGGTTCGGGAGGATTGACCGGGAAAGGGTTCTTGAATGGTACGCAGACCAAACTGAAATATGTGCCCGAACAGGATACGGATTTTATTTTCTGTACGGTAGGAGAGGAAGAAGGGTTTATCGGTTCTACTGCCGTATTGCTTCTATTCCTTATATTGATACTTCGCCTGATAGCTGTGGCAGAACGCCAACCATCTACTTTCGGCAGGGTGTATGGTTATTCGGTGGTCAGTATATTCTTGTTCCACCTATTTATAAATATAGGTATGGTACTGGGATTGACGCCTGTGATTGGTATTCCGTTGCCATTCTTTAGTTATGGCGGCTCCTCCCTCTGGGGCTTCACGATCTTGCTGTTTATCTTCTTACGAATCGATGCAGGACGTAAAAAGAGACTTTCAGCGTTTTAATTTAATTCCTATGTCATTGATGCCGGGAAGCACTTCGTCCGGCAGGAGGTGTGTGATTTTAAAGCGGTATTCTCCGGCTTTTCCTATGCGAATAAGTCCTGCGGAGAGTGTCGACTGATATAATCCGCCCCAACCGTCACCTAACCAGATTCCTGCACTGTCGGCAAGTTTCAGTTCTAATGTATCTTTTTTGATATTCAAGGCTTCCGGGCTGTCATAATAAATAAGGAGAGGCAGGTTCTGGTAGGGATAATTGTTCCGGTTTCTGACTTCTACAGATACGTTGTAGAGTGTGGCGGAGTCCGGAACCATAACATTGAAGAATAGTGTATCTTTCCTCTGCCATCCTTCCGTCGGCAGGGATTGAAAGGTATGATACACCGTCTGTTCGTCGCAAGCCATGCAGAGGCTTGCGGCAAACAGTAGTATCAAACTCTTTTGGAGAAATGTCTTATGCTTAAGCTGGCTTTTCATTTCCGGCTGGTTTCTCTCCTTGTTGTCTGGGTGGATTATTGGGTCTGGCGCCTTTGTCGTTGCGCTGGCCGTTCTCGCGTTGCCCGTCGCCCCGTTCACGATTATTTCTTGGCGGCTTGTTACGTCTGGGCTGATCTCCTTGCTGCCGGTCTCTTTGCGGCTTAGGTTGGTCACCTTGCTGTCTGGGCTGGTCATTTTGAGGTCTGGCACCATTTTGGGGTCTGAAGTCGCCTTGCGGACGTTGTCTGGGTTGTTGTTCCGCAGGTTGGTTCGGGTTCCCTTTTTTCTTTTTCTTGCGGTTGTTATTCCCGTTTCCGCCGCCGTTATTCTCTCCGCCGTTCTTTGCCTTGCGGCTACGGTCGAAGCGGGTCAGACTTTCTTGTTCCAGCAAGTCTACCGGTTTTTTAGGTTCTACATGGCGTGTTTCTTCTATGAGACTATCAGGCTTAGTACCCCTTTTGTTCATTCCGATGATTTCAAATGCACGCTTGCCGCTGATAGTTACCAGATTGGCAGGAATGTTCTTGTCGGTAGAGTAGGTTATCTGGTTACTCAGGATGTCCGCTTTAAAGAAATAGAATGTACCATCTTTGGTTTCCAGTTCAATTTCTCTGGAAGGGAGGCGTTTCTGGGCTTCTACGTAGCAGTCCACTTCGTAGTTAAGACAACATTTCAGTTTGGCACATTGTCCTGCCAACTTTTGAGGATTGAGGGAAATATCCTGATAACGTGCCGCACTTGTAGATACCGATACGAAGGAAGTCATCCAGGTTGCACAACAAAGTTCACGTCCACAGGGACCGATGCCTCCGATGCGTCCGGCTTCCTGGCGCGCACCGATTTGTTTCATCTCAATGCGTACATGGAAAGCGTCAGCCAGTACTTTAATGAGCTGGCGGAAGTCCACGCGTTCATCAGCAATGTAATAGAAGATTGCTTTATTGCCGTCTCCCTGATATTCCACATCACCGATTTTCATATTGAGGTTCAGGTTGAGGGCGATTTGGCGGGCACGTATCATCGTGCTGTGCTCGCGGTCTTTCGCCTCGTTATACTTGTCCATATCTACCTGCTTTGCCTTGCGGTAGATACGTTTGATGTCAGCTTCGGATTTGATATTTGCTTTCCTCATTTGTAATGGAACGAGTCGTCCGGTCAAGGTTACTACACCGATGTCATGCCCCGGTGTTGCTTCTACGGCTACGATGTCTCCCTTTTCAAGAGGTATACGGTTGCTGTTGCGGAAGTACCCTTTGCGGGTATTCTTGAACTGTACCTCCACCATTTCGCTCTCTTCTCCGTTTCCGGGGATGTCAGCCAACCAGTCGTAGGTGTTCAGTTGCTTGTCCTGTCTGCAACAACTTTTGCAACAGAGACCTCCACTTCCGTTATGTAGTTTAAAATCCATCTTTTTATTTATGATTTAGCTATTTACAATTATATATCTGGTTTCTACTGTTTAAGTAGAACAATCATTTTCAATGAAAAATCAAAGAATACCATCCGGGCATTTACGTTCTGCTCGATGTGTATCTGTGCCTCACTCAGTTCGTCCATCATCCCCATCACATTCCGTTCGTTGATGAAAGGAGCAAAGCGAGTGGCAAAGTTCTGTTCGGGCAAAGTCATGTAGTTCATCTCCTTGTTGTGCAGATTGTAGATGAAATTCTCACGAATCATGCGCTGGGCATATGCCAGGAAATTCTTCTGCCGTTCGCGTCCTATGCCTGCGAGTTGTTCGCTCCACTGCTTCATTTCCCGTATCTTTCGTTGATAGGAGAGACGCATAAGGCTGACAAATAGTTCAAAGAACAATTCATTTTCCTCATTCAGATGGATGGTTTCCAGCGCTTTGATGAAGTCACCATTGGCAAGATGTGCCAGGGTGAAGCTATCGTTGGGACGTACACCGTATTTCTGTTGCAAAGCATTGGCAATGTCTGTTTCTTCTATCTTGCGGATATTGAAACGTTGCGTACGGCTTAGGATGGTTGGTAAAATCATGTCCGGAGTCTCGGATACCAATAGGAATACGGTTTTTTCAGGTGGTTCTTCCAGAAGTTTCAGTAATTTGTTGGCACAGACTACGTGCATCTTTTCCGGTAGCCATACGATAGTGACTTTGTATCCGCCTTCACTCGACTTCAAACTGAGTTTTCGTACAATTTCATCGCTTTCCTTTGCGTAGATGATGGCTTGCCCATTTTCGGCATCCATCTCATTGAGCCAGTGGTTAAGGCTGAAATAAGGACTGTTTAACACCAAATGCCGCCAGTCAGCTATATAGTCATCGCAAACTTCTTTTTTTCCTTTCTTTACGATGGGGAAGACAAAGTGCACATCAGGATGTACCAGCTTATTCCATTTTACACAAGAAGGGCAAGTGCCGCAAGCATCTGTTTCAGTACGATTCGGGCAGCAGATGTAACGGGCATAGGCCATTGCCAACGGAAGTTTTCCTACCCCCGATGGACCGCAAAATAGTTGTGCATGAGGAATGCGCCCCTCTTGCACTTCTTGTCTTAATCGCTCTTTAGCGGCTTCTTGTCCTATTACATCTTTGAAAAACACGATATTACTTATGATTTAGTTATTGATTATCAATTGGATTATCCCAATTCTCAACTCTCCATTTAAACTCTCAACTTCTCCTAGTAGACCAGCTTTGCAACTTCTTTTATGCTATCTACAGCACCAATGGAATAGAAGTGAATGCTCGGTACGCCGTGTCCTACTAACTC
>CAMTFK010000179.1 GCA_947071285.1 uncultured Bacteroides sp.
CGAAAGGCACTTGTAGCTTGTAGCCCGTAGCTCGTAACTGATTCATAACCGCGTAGAAATGAGTCTTTAGTCCGTTCGTGGAGACTGCTTTCGTACAGACAATTATAAGCTTAAAGATAAATTACCACCCGGTTTTGTCTGAATATTTTAATTCCTCAAGAAAAAGATGAAAAGGCGAGGTTGTAATACTTTGTATTTCAAAGGTTTAAAAAGCAAGTATCTCACATAACGACTGAGGTACTCTCATATAACGACTGAGATACCCTCGCATAACGACAGAGGCTGCCTAAGATAACGACTGAGAGTACCTCACATAACGTCTCGGATTAGATGTAAACATAAAAGATAAACTTCAAGTGCCGGTTTAACTTATAACCGCTCCAAATACGAATTAATTCCGCTAACGCGTGAATAAATTTGCTTCTCTTTTCGGTTTGCATTACCTTTGCCCGACTAAAAAAAGAGATGAATGATAGTTTGTATTGCCGAAAAGCCCTCTGTGGCGCGTGACATAGCTGATGTATTAGGAGCGAAAGACAGGAGAGATGGATACATTGAAGGGAATGGATACCAGGTTACTTGGACATTCGGACACCTCTGTACGCTTAAAGAGCCGCATGAATATACTCCGAACTGGAAATCATGGAGCTTGGGAAGCCTCCCCATGATACCGCCCCGCTTCGGGATTAAGCTCATCAGCAATCCCACTTACGAAAAGCAATTCCATACGATAGAAACCCTCATGCAGAAAGCCGACATGATTATCAACTGTGGTGATGCCGGGCAGGAGGGAGAATTGATTCAACGCTGGGTGATGCAAAAAGCTGGTGCACGCTGTCCGGTGAAGCGGCTGTGGATTTCGTCGTTGACGGAAGAAGCCATCCGTGAAGGTTTTGCCAAGTTGAAGGATGCTTCCGATTTTCAGCCCTTGTACGAAGCCGGATTATCCCGTGCCATCGGCGACTGGTTGCTGGGAATGAATGCTACACGCCTCTATACCATGAAGTACGGGCAGAACAAGCAGGTATTGTCCATCGGCCGGGTACAGACGCCCACACTGGCACTCATCGTAAATCGCCAGTTGGAGATACAGAACTTCGTTCCCAAGCAATATTGGGAGTTGAAGACGGTGTACCGGGAAACCACCTTTGCTGCCATAATCAAGAAGAGCGAAGAAGAACTCATTTTGGAAGCAGAGAAGAATAAGGAAGCCATTGCCGCCGGAAAGAAACCCAAGAAGGAAGAGGAAAACCGGGGAATAGACCCCATTGCCAGCCAGGAACAAGGTATGGCTCTGCTGGAGCAAATCAGAAACTCTCCTTTTACGATTACGGATGTCACCAAGAAAGAGGGCAAAGAAGCCCCGCTTCGTCTCTTCGACTTGACTTCCTTGCAGGTGGAATGCAACAAGAAGTTTGCTTATTCTGCTGATGAAACACTGAAACTTATCCAGTCATTATATGAAAAGAAAGTCGCTACCTATCCGCGTGTAGATACGACTTTCCTGAGTGATGATATTTATCCGAAGTGTCCGGGCATCTTGAAAGGGCTGCGTGATTATGAGACTTTCACAAAACCCCTGGAAGGAACCACTTTATTGAAATCGAAGAAAGTATTCGATAACTCTAAGGTGACGGACCACCATGCTATCATCCCCACCGGGCAACATCCGCAAAACCTGACAGATATGGAACGCCGCGTATTCGATTTGATTGCGCGCCGGTTTATTGCAGTCTTCTATCCGGATTGTAAGTTCGCCACTACCACCGTGCTGGGCGCAGTGGAGGAAATTGAATTCAAGACTACCGGTAAGCAGATATTGGAACCGGGATGGCGTGTTATCTTTGGAACTCCGGGAGCACAATCGCAGGAAGAAAAGGAAATAGGTGAAGAGGAAAACGTGCTGCCTGCATTTGTGAAAGGTGAAAGCGGCCCTCATGTGCCTGATTTATACGAGAAGTGGACGCAGCCACCTCGTCCTTATACCGAGGCCACATTGCTGCGTGCCATGGAAACGGCAGGTAAGCTGGTGGATAATGATGAACTGCGCGATGCATTGAAAGAGAATGGTATCGGCCGCCCGTCTACGCGTGCGGCAATTATCGAGACGCTTTTTAAGCGGAATTACATTCGTAAGGAGAAGAAGAATCTGATTGCTACGTCTACGGGAGTGGAACTTATCCAGATTATCCATGAAGAACTGCTGAAATCTGCTGAATTGACAGGCATCTGGGAGAAAAAACTACGTGAGATTGAGAAGAAAACCTATAATGCCGCTCAGTTTCTGGAAGAATTGAAGCAGATGGTTTCGGAAGTTGTCATGAGTGTGCTTTCGGATAATAGTAACCGGCATATCACGATTGTGCAGGCTGTTCAGGAAGCATCTTCCAATGGGCAAAAGCAGGACGGAAAGGCAACAAAAGAGAAGGGAACCTCGAAGCCTAAACGACAGAGTAAACCGCGCAAAAAAGCGTCTGAAGCAAAGACGGATGAATCTGAAACAAAAAATAATACGATGGGGGCTAAATCAGATATACCTTCTGCAAATGCTTCCCAGCCGCAGGTTGTTGAGGGACAGATTTGCCCGTTGTGTGGCAAGGGAACTATTATTAAAGGTAAGATGGCTTACGGTTGTTCCGAATGGCGGAATGGATGTACGTTTCGTAAACCATTTGAATAGATGATGAATATACAATAAACTGCCGGTTTTTCTGTTTATATAGGTAAATGATGTTTTAGTAGACCTATACAGAATGAATTTATATAAGCTGTTTTTATTTTCTCTTTTTTGCATCACTTTATTTCTCACTTCCTGTGGGGCAGGGCGAAGTCTGCGTCAGGCGGAACAAAGCTATGCCCGTGGAGAATACTTTGATGCTGCCCGTCATTACAAACAAGCTTATACCCGCACTTCTCCCAAAGACCGTCCGCAACGTGGAATCCTTGCTTACAAACAAGGCGATTGTTACCGGCGCATTAACTACACATTGAAAGCTAAAGCAGCCTATATGAATGCGGTTCGTTACCGCTATCCCGATACTATCTCTCATTTTTACCTGGCGGAGATGCTTCGTAAGAATGGCGAATATGCGGGCGCTATACCTTATTATGAAAATTATCTTACTTACGCGCGGCATATTTCTGATAAAAAAGAGCGTAAAGACTCCCTGGCACATATCGGGCTTATTTCCTGTCAACTGGCTCAGGAATGGAAAAAGAACCCTACCCGCCATATTGTGAAGCGCGTTCCTATCCTTGTATCCCGCCGTAGCGATTATTCTCCAATGTATGCAGGTGACGATACCGATATCCTGTATTTTACTTCTACCCGCAATGAAGCGAAAGGTGCCGATCTGAATGGTATCACCGGTATGAAGAGCGCCGATATATTCCACTCCAAACGGAATGAAAAGAAACAATGGCAAAAGCCGGAACCGCTTGCCTCCGAAGTAAATAGTGAATTTGAAGAGGGAGCCTGTTCTTTTTCGGTAGACGGCAAAACCATGTATTTCACTCGTTGCCGGACATTGCCCAATGCGCCTGCCTATGCTGAGATTTACGTTTCCCAACGTGCCGGGGCCGAATGGGGAGCTCCTCAGAAGTGTGCCATCATGAACGATACCCTTTCTTCCGTTGCCCATCCCGTTCTGTCTCCCGCAGGCGATTATCTCTATTTTGTGTCTGATATGCCTGGTGGACAAGGTGGACTGGACTTGTGGCGTATTAATGTAACCCGCGATGGCTTCGGCTATGTTGATAATTTAGGTCCTGACATAAATACTTCCGGTGATGAGATGTTTCCTACCTTTGCACCGGATGGCACGTTGTACTTCTCTTCCAATGGTCACGCCGGTATGGGTGGATTGGATATCTTCCGCGCCATCCCCGATAGTTTGACGGAACGCTGGCGCATTGAGAATATGCGCTCTCCCATAAATTCGCAGAGCGATGACTTCGGTATGACTTTCGAACCTGGTGCTCCTAACCGTGGTTTTTTTTCTTCCAATCGGGGAGATGCCCGTGGATGGGATCATATATTTAGTTTCGAACTTCCCGAAGTGCACCATGTACTGAAAGGCTTGGTATATGATAAGGAGGGGGATGTGCTGTCTGATGCACTTGTGACACTGGTTGGTGATGATGGCACTTATCTGAAAATAAACGTGAAGAAGGATGGTACTTTCATGCAGGAGTTAAATCCGGGTCGTCGCTATGCCTTGCTTGCTTCCTGTCGTGGTTACCTTAATGATAAGGAAGAACTGCTGACAGAGAATGTAAATGAAGACCGGCGCTATGAACTGGAATTTGCTTTGGCTTCCATCACCCGCCCTGTATTGATAGAGAATATCTTCTATGAGTTTGATCGTGCCGATCTGACCCCGGAATCTGCGGTAGCTTTGGATGAACTGATACAATTGTTGAATGATAATCCGAGTGTTACTATTGAATTGGCTGCACATTGCGACTATAAAGGGAATGATGATTACAATCTCCGCCTGTCACAGCGTCGTGCTGATTCTGTGGTGCGTTATCTTATCAAAGGTGGCATTGATTCGGAACGCCTGACCCCCAAAGGCTACGGGGAACAACAGCCCAAGGCTGTGACTAAATTCACTCTTAAATCTGCTCCTTTCCTAAAAGAGGGTGATGTGTTGACGGAAGAGTTCATAAAAAATCTCCCACCGGAACAGCAGGAGATTTGTAATGCAATTAATCGCCGTACGGAATTTAAGGTCTTGCGAACGACGTATGTGAAATAGTGATTATCGGGTTAGTGATAAGTGATTAATTACTACTAATCACTAATTAAAGTTCAAGTGGAATTCCACCACTGCTTCAATTCCTTTCCGGAAGATATCCAATGGGATATTCTCATTCGGTGAGTGAATGGCATTTGATTCCAATCCGAAGCCCATGAGTACCGTCTTTATTCCAAGTACTTGCTCAAATGTTGAAATAATAGGGATACTTCCCCCACGGCGTACAGCAAGCGGTTTTTTTCCGAAGGCTTTCTCGAAACCTTTCTCAGCAGCCTGATAGGCTGGGAGTGTGATAGGGCATACATATCCTTGTCCACCATGCATGGGTGTTACTTTCACTTGCACCGTATCTGGAGCGATACTCATTATGTAATCGGCAAACATTCGGGAAATTTTATGATGATCCTGGTGCGGGACTAAACGGCAGGATACTTTGGCGGTAGCTTTGGATGGGAGTACCGTCTTAGAACCTTCACCCGTGTATCCACCCCAGATTCCACAAACATCAAATGATGGGCGACAACTATTGCGTTCCAGAGTACTGTAGCCTTTTTCTCCGAACAACTCTTTCACGCCGATGGCTGCCTTATACTTTTCTTCATTAAATGGAATATGAGCTATCATATCACGTTCTGCCTGTGGCACTTCTTCTACATCGTCATAAAAACCGGGTACTGTGATCCGACCATTGGCATCTACCACTTTAGCAATCATGCCGCATAATACATTGATGGGATTGGCTACTGCACCGCCAAAATGCCCTGAATGCAGGTCACGATTAGGGCCTGTTACTTCTATTTCCCAGTATGCCAGTCCGCGGAGACCGGTAGTCAGTGAAGGCAGGTCAGCTCCCAACATGCTGGTGTCTGATACCAGAATAACATCTGCTTTTAAAAGTTCTTTATGGTCTTCACAGAAAGCTTCCAGGCTAGGCGAACCAATTTCTTCTTCTCCTTCAAAGATGAACTTAACATTATTTTTCAGCATGCCATGTTTCACCAGATATTCGAATGCTTTCACTTGGATAAATGCTTGTCCCTTGTCATCATCTGCGCCACGAGCCCAGATATGTTCGTCGCGGATTTCTGGTTCAAAAGGTTTGCTTTTCCACAAGTCCAATGGTTCGGCAGGCATTACATCATAGTGTGCATATACTAATACCGTTTTAGCGGCAGGGTCTACTATTTTTTGTCCGAAAACAATTGGATTACCTTTTGACGGCATTACCAGTGCTTCGTCTGCACCTGCTTCGAGTAACAATTGTGCCCAACGCTCTGCACAAGCCAGCATGTCGTCATGATGTTCCGGTTTCGCACTGATACTGGGAATACGGATGAGGCTGAACAAATCTTCCAGCATCTTTGGTTCATTCTCTGAAATGTATTTCTGTATTTCGTTCATAATAAATAGGGGATAGAATGGTAAGATGACAAGGTGGTAAAATGGTAGAATATCTTACCATCCTATCATTCTTCCATTTTGTTATAACTGAGTCGTACGGTCAATGAGATAGAAGTCCAGTATGGTCATGGCAGCCATGGCTTCTACAATGGGCACTGCACGTGGCAACACGCATGGGTCATGACGGCCACGAGCTTTCAAAGTTGTATCCACACCATCCAGATTGACTGTATGTTGTTCCATCAGCACTGTAGCTACCGGTTTGAAGGCAACCCGGAAGAAGATATCTTGTCCGTTGCTTATACCTCCTTGAATACCGCCTGAATGGTTGGTTTTCGTTTCAATGCGTCCGCAATTGTTGAAGAATACGTCATTTTGCTCCGAACCTTTTTGTTTTAAGCCTTTGAAGCCGTCGCCATACTCAAATGCTTTGGCAGCATTGATACTGAGCATACCGGAAGCAAGGGCAGCCTGCAATTTGCCGAATACCGGTTGTCCCAATCCGATGGGGCATCCTTTGATGACGCAAGTCACTACTCCGCCGATGGTATCGCCTTGTCCTTTGATTTTAAAAATCAACTCTTCCATTTCCTTTGCCTTCACCGGGTCCGGACAACGTACAGGATTGGTTTCTATCAAATCGAGGTCATAAGCGGTATAGTTTTCTTCCAGGCGAATAGGTCCTACTTGTGAAGTATATGCCGTAATGTGTACACCCAGTTGACGGAGTGCTTGTTTGGCAAGTGCGCCTGCCACTACGCGAGAGATGGTTTCACGTGCCGATGAGCGTCCACCTCCCCGATAGTCGCGGATGCCATATTTCACCTTATAAGTATAGTCCGCATGCGAAGGGCGGTACACCTCTTTCATATTATCATAATCATTGGAATGTTGATTCTCGTTCCATACAATGAATCCGATGGGACATCCTGTTGATTTGCCTTCGAAGATACCTGAGAGGAATTCTACTTTATCCCCTTCTTTCCGTGCCGTAGTAATAAGAGATTGCCCGGGACGGCGACGATTCAGTTCCGCTTGCACGAAATCCATGTCAATGCGGATACCTGCGGGAAATCCATCTATGACGCCTCCGATGCCTTTACCATGTGACTCCCCAAAGCTGGTAAGGCGGAGGATGTTGCCGAATGAGTTGAACATAATCTTTTGCTTTAATGGTTTATGTATAGGGTTAATTCATGCCAAATCCTTTGAATAAAAGCTTTTGGATGCCTAAAGATAACGAATAGTTATGGATTTTTTCTCATGAAGGAGGAGAAATATTATATTTTTTATGGAATGAGATGTTTTTTATAGCTTCTTTGGAAAACGTTTGCGGCTGCGAGTTTCGTCAATCAACAAGTAAAATGAGTGGTAAAAGGTGGTAATTAAAGGTGTTATTCTTAAAAAAAGAACAGCTCATTTTTAGAATAGACCTTGTGCAATGTCTGTAAAAACTGTTATTTTGCACTTCGAAATCTTATTTAATTAAAAAGACATGACTACCCAGTAGTGGGGAGCTATTATTTACTAAACAAGAAAAATATGAAGAAGAATTTATTTTATTTGTTTGCATTGATCTGTTCAATGAGTTTGTTTACTGCTTGTAGCGATGATGACGATCCAACATGGAAGAAAGTACCTTCTCAGGCAATTACAGCGGAAAATCTTTCCTTAACGACTAATATGCCAAGTAATCCGGATGCAAGTGTGAAGTTGACCATGTCTGATGCTCAGAATGGTGTTATTACTTTGAGTAAAGCTGTTAGGGGTATGGATGAAGTTGAAGTAAATGTGAATGTTACTGAGCAAACTGATGGTTCTTTTAAATTCCAAGGAGAGAAAAGTATTGGAACAACAACTAAAGCCATTACTGATTTGATAAGCTCCACTACTGTAAGAGTTGAAGGAACGATTACTTTAGATGGCAAGGCAGAAGTTGCAGTAACTACTGCTGCTGCTGGAAACTTGGTAAAGAAGTGGAATTTGTGTGATGCTATCGTTCTGGGAGAGAAGAGTAAGGTTGCACATGCTCCGTTCAGACTAAATTGGGTCTCCACTTATAAGGATGCTTCCGGTCAAAATGAAGGTCTTGCTGCTGACAATATTCAACTTATGGGTTCTGTGGTTGTATCTGGCATTATGACAAAACTTCTGAAAGATGTGGAATTTAGAGCAGATGGTTCTATTGTCGCTAATTATGCAAAAGAGGTAGAGATTAATCAGGATGAGATAATATCCGGAATTTTAGGAGGTGGTGATTTACCTTCTACTGAAGGAATAGAGTGGCTCTCTTCTCCTGCTAATTTAGCTTATTGGTATGCAGGTGGTGACCATGTTTATGTATTATTAGATATTCCGTCAATTGTAGCAGAAGCTATGAAGGACGCAGAGAACCCTAGTATGACTCCTGAAGCTATTATGGAAATAGTAGAAATGGTGAAAAATATGAAGGGTGCACAAATAAAGGAATTATTAAGTGCCTTCTTGGCAAGTATGGGAAGTGATAATATATTGTCTAAATTAGACCTTACTAAAATTGCAGATAGTGATATAGAGAAGTTGATAGGATATGTCCTAAATGGCTTCCCATTGAGTTATCAGATGACTGAAGTAGCTTTGGCAAATGGAAGTAAGGTTAATGATATTTATGTATATCTTGACAAGGGTATATTTGACATTTTTATGCCTGCTCTTTATCCTATGTTACCTGCTCTGGAAGCAATGCTGGCAGATGTAACCTTGGATATGGGAGGATATCCACTGCCTCTCTGGCCTTTGTTACAAGCTTTGACTGGTATGAGCTCATTAACTGAGTTTGAGGGTATTTGGAAAAGTACTACTTTGTTTACTGTTGGACTTGATTTGGCAACTGGCTCTTTAAAGGAAAAAGAAGCAGAATAATACTTGTTAATACTAACTAATATGAAAAGAGGGTTTCGGTAACGAAATCCTCTTTTTTATTGTATGACGGGCATGTTATACATCTGTGGTGAAATTCCATACGGGGCGTAGTTACCGACGAACCCTATAGCGATTTGCAAGTTTATAGTGGTGACAC
>CAMTFK010000180.1 GCA_947071285.1 uncultured Bacteroides sp.
ATATTTTGATGGAAGAAATGGGGAAATTAAAAGCGGCACACAAAAAAAGAGGAGCTAAATACTCTATTTAGCTCCTCTTACATGAAATGTTTTGCTGATTATTTCTTCACTTGAATAATATCGTAGTTCAGGTCGCTGACAGCTTCCTGCAAACTATCATTAACCAAACGCAGAGTGGTATCGTTCACTACTACAAAGTAGACGGGAGCGTCACCATCATTCGGTGTCAGTTTGTAGGCTGTTTTTGGTTTGTTGTTCACTGTTTTTTTGATGACTTGTTTCGTACCTTTGGAAGTGAAGCTCTTGTTCTGTCCCTGACCTTCTGCATCCAGATAAGTCATGACCAGTGTATAGCCGCTTTCTCCGTCAGGACCTACACTGTCCACGCTCAATACATATTGGATACCCGGACCGTCGGCAGCAGGAAGGAGACCTTCATATACGGCTACGGCAGAAGAGTCATTTCCGGCAACAGCCATTACGCCTTCGCCTTCATCTACAGCTGTATTATTGTTCTGAGTTCCTTTTGATTGGCAGGATACCAATGCAGCAGCGATGGCTGCAATCATCATTACTTTTTTCATTGCTTTAATGGTTTAAGTTAATATATAAAATGCAATTTAGCTATTTCTCCTCTTCTTTTTTGATGACGAGTAGTTTGTCTACTCGTCCACGGTCCATGTCTACAACTTCGAACTGCAGGTTCTTGTAGCTGAACAATTCTCCGGCTTTCGGCACCCGCCCGATGAGGAACATGGCGAGTCCGCTCAGTGTGGTAAAATCTTCCTCTTTCAGGTCATCGTAGCTCAATATACCCATCTCTTCCATAAAATCATCTATATTCATGGAGGCTTCAACGAGCATCGAGCCATCCTGCCGCGTGACAATCTCTTCTTCTTCTGTTTCGTTCTCTTCAAGAATGTCTCCGAAGATGCTTTCTGTCAGGTCGTGCAGGGTGATGATACCTGCGGTGTTACCATACTCGTCTACAACAACTCCGAACTTATTTTTGTTCTTCTTAAATACCTCTAAAACTTTCTTTGCATATAAACTTTCCGGAATAAACAGGGGTGGACGGGCTATACTGCGTAAATCAAATGGTTCATCACTGCCCAGCATCAGGATAATGTCTTTGACGGATACCACACCGATAATATCGTCTTTTCCCTTTTCTACCAATAGATATTTGCTGAAATGTTGTTCACGGATGATTTGCAGGACTTCTTCATGCGTATGCGTAGGATGCAGTACGACGATGTCGCGACGGTAAGTCATCAGTTCGTTGGCACGCTTATCCGAGAAGCGGAATACGTCCCGCAGCATTTCGGTTTCTTCCTTATCAATGACGCCCTGTTCCGAACTTTGATGCAGAATCATTTTCAGTTCATCCTGTGTCATGGTGCGCTCTTCCCCATTATTCAAACCAATCAGTTTATTCATGATTTTGGTGGAGAAGCTGAGTAGGGCAACGAAGGGATAAGAGACTTTTGTCAGTATAATCATAACCGGACTGAGCAGAGTGGCATAACGTTCCGGATTACTCAGTGCAATGGATTTGGGAACCAACTCACCGATGATGAGTGAAAGGTAAGTAATGATTGCCACTGTTGTAATCATGGCAAGGTCTTTGGCATAAGGAGCTGCTCCAGGAATAGAAGCAAACAACGGAGCTACGTTGTCGGCAATGGCCACACCACCGAAAGCACCGGATACAATGCCGATGAGAGTGATGCCGATTTGAATGGTAGAAAGAAACTTTTCGGGTTCTTCCAATTGTTTCAATACGCCTTTGGCTCTTTTGTTTCCCTTTCCGGCAAGGGTTTCGAGTCGTGCTTTGCTGGACGATACCAATGCTATTTCATACATGGCAAAAACACCGTTCAACACTAATAAAAGTAGAATAATAATAAATTCCATATAGGTTTTTGAATAGTTTATGCTGCAAACATACTAATTTTTTGAATTTTATTACTAATATTGCCGCCTATTATAGAGATTATTAATGAATGAAAAACATGAAAAGAAAACAGATTCTATTTAGCGTTTTGTTGTGGTTCGTTGCTGTTGCGATGCAGGCAGCACGAGTAGATACAGTGATGGTGAAAAGTCCGTCCATGAATAAAGAGGTGCAAGTGGTGTATGTGCTTCCTGATAAGGCATTAAAGGGAAAGACAGAGGCTTGTCCGGTGATTTATTTGTTGCATGGTTATGGCGGTAATGCGCGTACCTGGATGGGAATTAAGCCGGAATTACCCAAAATAGCGGATGAGAAAGGAATCATTTTCGTATGTCCTGATGGTAAAAACAGTTGGTACTGGGATAGCCCCAAGAACCCGACATACCGTTATGAAACATTTGTAAGCTCGGAACTGGTGAATTATACCGATAAAAACTATGCTACTATTCCAGATAGAAAAGCACGTGCCATTACCGGCTTGAGTATGGGTGGGCATGGAGCATTGTGGGTGGCCATCCGTCATAACGATACGTTTGGTGCAGGAGGAAGCACCAGTGGTGGAGTTGATATTCGTCCATTCCCAAAGAACTGGGAGATGAACTTGCAACTGGGTGAATACGAAGCTGACAAGGCTTTATGGGACCAGCACACAGTTATCACTCAGATTGATAAGATAAAGGATGGTGATCTCGCATTAATTATTGATTGTGGCGAACAGGACTTCTTCCTGAAAGTGAACAAAGCATTACACGAAAGTCTTCTGGAGAAGAAAATCAGTCATGACTTTATTACCCGTCCCGGCGCACACAATGGTCAATACTGGAATAATTCCATTGATTACCAAATTCTCTTCTTTGATAAGTTCTTTAAGAGATAATATTCTTATTTATTCCATTGTATAGTCTACAGTGCGGATATAGGTGCGGATTTTGTCTTCATCTTTATCGTAGTATTTTGTAGTCTCTTTATATGAAATGTCGATACCTTCTTTGGTAAAGTCATAAGCGTAGGTAGTGGTTTCCTGGCTCTCACTGTTTCCATCCGGTACGAGTTGGGTAATCAAAGTATTGTATGCATCTCCCAAGAACTTTCCATATACAGCCGCGGTATGGAGTGAAAGGGGATATAGCTCTACCAGAAACAAAAATGGTATTTCTGATTTGTTGGCTATTTCATTACCTACGGATGTGCTGGCCGTATAGGTTTGCTCAAAAGAGTCGACCTGTTCTGTGATGCGCAGTGCTCTAAAGTTGCTGTAATCTATATTGATAGTGGAGTAAGGTTGATTTCCATTCAATGTTTCCGTTATAGTCTTCAGAAAATACTTTCCTTCTGTATTGATAAGATAGTCGAACGTATAAGAACGTATTTTTCCGTTCGTTTCCTGACGTACACAACTGATGGCATAGCCGTTATCATCCAGTGTATAAGTAGATACATTATTTATTTCGTCTGTCACTATCGCCTTATGATCTTCATAAACAACATTAGTAGTGTTTTCTATCTTAAATTGTTCTCCTCCGGCTACGAAACTTTGCATTATAGTAAAGTCTGTCAGTCGGCCTGCATTATAATTATAGGTTTGGGTAACGGTGACATCGGGTACACTTGGGTCTTTCTTAACCTCCTTTAATTCTATTTTCGAGAAATTAGTTACGGGATATTTTGGATCATCGGGTATGTCCGAACCTTCATCGCTATCACTACAAGCCGTCAATGCCCCAATAAAGAGCAAGGCTGCGAAAATGTTTTTCTTCATTCTGATTTATTTAATTATAAGGCCATTGCGGAAAGTGCGTTTTACTTTCACACTCTTCACAACCGTCATTTGCGTTTCTGGTTCCGGCTCCGGTTCGGGTTCCGGAAGTACGATGCTGCCGTTGATGATACCTAATGCGGCACTTAGCAGTTCTTCATTCGGATCACCCAGAGGCAACACCTTGGCAAAATCGCTCAGTGCACTAACTGCATAGTTCGGAGTGAAACCACTGGTATAATCGGCTTTACCTTCGGAATTGAATACCTCGCACACAACGAGATGGAGGGTCCACAGGAATTTATTGCTCGGAAAGCTTTCTGTGGCTACAGTTCCTCCTTTGGTGTTGCCACCTACTATCACTACGTCCATATAAGGTTTCAAGCAATTAATCAGCATCTCTGAAGCGGCCGCAGTTGTTGCTGTGGTGAGGATATATACTTTCGGCAGATTTAAGTTGGCGCCTCCTTGCAGGAGTTGGGTGTCGAGCGTCAGTTCACGGTCTTTGGATGCTCGTTTCTGGCTGTACAGCAGTGAGGCAAAAGGACTGCCCAGTTTGTCGGCGGGTGCCAGTATGCTTGCCAGCAGTTGCACGCTCTCCATTGCTCCACCGGCGTTGTAGCGCAGGTCGAGAATGAAATCTGTTATGTTATTATCTTTATAGTATTGGGAGAGGCGGAGCAATTCACTGTTGTCTTCCGTACTGAAACTGTTATAGACCAGATAACCTATATTCAGTGTTCCGTCGGTGAGGATACCGTAAGTGGGGATGACAACATCTTCCACCGGACGGGCAGCAGGCAGATAGGCTTCACGATAGGATTGAATGACACCCACTTTTTCGCCTTCTTCATTTTCTTGGCTACTATATTTTCCCAACAATATTTTTTGGTTTTCACCTTCGGTCAGTAATGACTCGGTTTTCTTGGTGATGTAATCATCATTAATCATCATAATCCACTCACCTCGTACCAAACCGATTTCGGCGGCGGGAGATTCGGGTATGACATACGTAATCAATGCATTATAAGCCGTGTCATTGTCGGCAATGCGATATAGCGTATAGTCGAAGCCATAGCTTGGCGGAGGAGTGGCATACAGTGTATCGACGCTGGAATATCCTTTATCGAGCGGAGATTTTATTTTATCCAGAAAAGCAGCCGGGTCGAGGAAATAGTTTAGCTCTTTGGAGGCGGGGATGTCTTCAAACCAAAGATATTCTTCGCGCATGATGCTGTCTATCCACAAATCGCGTCCGGTCAGCGGGTAATATTCCGGCCAACGGTCTACTCCACAAGAGAATAAACTTGTCATTGCGAGGACTCCCAATAGTAGGAAAAGCTGTATATTCCTTCTTCTCATCTGTATCTATCGTTTGGTTTTCGTTGCAAATTTAGCGAATAGTTTGTTTATCTACCATAAATGTGGTATAAAATTCCCTATCTTGTGCCATTGCCCATGTCAGGACATCCACTTATCTTTGCACTCAATCAATTAATCCTAAAAAATACAACGACAATGGAAACAAAGAAATTGCATTTCGAAACGCTTCAACTCCATGTAGGACAAGAACAGCCCGACCCGGCTACCGATGCGCGCGCCGTGCCCATTTACCAAACTACTTCATACGTATTCCGTGACTCTGCCCACGCTGCCGCACGCTTCGGCCTGCAAGATGTGGGTAATATTTACGGCCGGCTGACAAACTCCACGCAAGGTGTGTTCGAGGCTCGCGTGGCTGCACTAGAAGGTGGCGTTGCCGCATTGGCGGTTGCCTCAGGAGCTGCTGCCATCACTTATGCTTTCGAGAATATCACCCGTGCCGGAGATCATATTGTTTCGGCCAAGACCATCTACGGCGGTACGTATAATCTGTTGGCGCATACTTTGCCGGCCTACGGAGTGACTACCACTTTTGTAGACCCTACGGAGCTTTCAAACTTTGAGAATGCGATACAAGAGAATACGAAAGCCGTATTTATCGAAACCCTGGGCAATCCCAATTCCAATATCATTGATATTGACGCCATTGCCGAAATTGCCCATCGCCACCGGATTCCATTGATTATTGATAATACGTTCGGTACTCCTTACCTGATACGTCCCATAGAGCACGGGGCGGATATCGTAGTCCATTCCGCTACGAAGTTCATCGGCGGTCATGGCACGTCATTGGGCGGTGTGATTGTGGATAGTGGTAAGTTCGACTGGGTGGCTTCCGGTAAGTTCCCCCAACTCACGGAACCGGAACCTTGTTATCATGGTGTACGGTTTACGGATGCTGCGGGGGCTGCGGCTTATGTCACACGTATCCGCGCCGTACTGCTTCGTGACACGGGGGCTACTATTAGCCCGTTCAACGCATTCATTCTGTTGCAGGGACTGGAAACGCTGTCCCTCCGTGTGGAACGTCATGTGGAGAATGCCTTGAAGGTGGTTGATTTCCTGAAGAAGCATCCTAAAGTGGCGGCGGTCAATCATCCGTCATTGCCGGAACATCCGGACCATGCACTCTATGAAAAGTATTTTCCGAGTGGAGCAGGCTCTATCTTTACCTTTGAGGTGAAGGGCGGAGTGAAAGAGGCGCATACTTTTATTGATAACTTGCAGATATTCTCGCTTCTGGCGAATGTGGCGGATGTCAAATCTCTCGTCATTCATCCTGCCACCACCACCCACTCACAACTGAATGAGCAGGAACTGGAAGAACAAGGCATCAAGCCGGGAACTATCCGTCTGTCCATCGGCACGGAACACATTGCCGATTTGCTGGACGACTTGTCTCAGGCATTAGATAAAATTTGAAAGAACAATAACTACTCCTTAACTAAATGAATATTGCTGTTTTATTATCAGGAGGTGTCGACAGTTCTGTTGTCGTACACCTTCTTTGTGAACAAAGTTACCGTCCGTCCCTCTTTTACATTAAGATAGGAATGGACGGTGCTGAATTTATGGATTGTTCGGCCGAAGAAGATTGGGAGATGGCTTCGGCTGTTGCCCACCGTTATGGCTTGCCTTTGGAGATGATAGATTTGCAGAATGAATATTGGGAACAGGTGGCTGCCTATGCCATTGATAAAATCCGTCGTGGCTTGACTCCCAATCCTGATGTGATGTGCAACCGGTTCATCAAATTCGGCTGTTTCGAGCAGAAGGTAGGGAAGGAATTTGACTTTACCGCTACCGGACATTATGCCACTACCGTCAGTAAAGGCGGGAAGATATGGCTGGGCACAGCCGTAGACCCGGTAAAAGACCAAACCGATTTCCTTGCCCAGATTGATTACCTGCAAGTTTCTAAACTAATGTTTCCCCTGGGTGGGCTGATGAAACAGGAAGTACGGGACATTGCCCGCACGGCAGGATTGCCCACTGCCCGCCGCCGTGACAGCCAGGGCATCTGCTTTCTGGGCAAGATTAACTATAATGACTTTGTCCGCCGTTTCCTTGGCGAGCGTGAAGGGGACATTGTGGAGTGGGAAAGCGGTAAGAAGATTGGTACGCATCGCGGATATTGGTTTCATACTATCGGGCAGCGTAAAGGTCTGGGGCTGAGTGGCGGTCCCTGGTTTGTTATTCGGAAAGATATTGAAGAAAATGTGCTTTATGTTTCTCGCGGATATGACACACAATGGCAATACGGTCGTGAATTCCGAATGCACGATTTCCATTTTATTACAGAAAATCCCTGGCAGGAGGCTGAAGAAGTGGATGTTACTTTTAAAATCAGGCACACGCCGGAGTTTATGAAAGGAAAATTAGTACAGGAAGGAGGGAACTACCGTATCATTTCTTCTGATAATCTGCAAGGCATAGCTCCGGGACAATTCGGCGTAGTTTATGACGAGGCTTCCCGGATATGTATCGGTAGCGGAGAAATCTGTGTCTGAAAACTCCCTTATATATAGTATTCCACCAAGTCGACAATTCCCGCTTTCATCGCATATTTTGTAGCTTCGTGGGCATTGTTCACCCCTAACTTGCGGAATATATTTTTGCGGTGGCTGTTTACGGTGTGGAAACTGAGATTTCTTTCCGCCGCAATCTCTTTGGTTGTTTTTCCTAAAGCTATTTCTTTCAGTATGCTACGTTCCGCCGGGGTCAGTAAATCATCTTTCGGCACGGGGCGGGCCGGAGCAGCATTGCTGCCGGACAGCAACAGGTTACTTACATGATTGCAGATGAACCGTTCCTTCCTTGAGGCGCATTGCAGTGCAGACAGTATTTCTTCTTTTGAATTATCTTTCAATACTACCCCGAACGACATGCTGCTGAACAGCACTTGCCGCAAAAACTCTACACTCAACTCATCCGAGAAAAGCAACCAGTCGGCTTCCTTAAATCGTTCGTGCAATACAATCAGCTCGTCTGCTCCGGAAAAGTCAAACAAGGTATAGTCCAGTATAACCACTGCTTGCGGATGCAGGCG
Organism: uncultured Bacteroides sp.; assembly: GCA_947071285.1. Lineage (GTDB taxonomy): Bacteria > Bacteroidota > Bacteroidia > Bacteroidales > Bacteroidaceae > Bacteroides. The sequence goes on from CAMTFK010000180.1 coordinate 8,146, forward strand.
CAGTTGCTGAACCAATTCTCCTTTGTTGTCCGCTTCCAGCAACAAGGCAGTGTCTTTTTGCTTGCTAAGCAAGAACATCATACCTGCTTTGGTGATGTCCTGATTGTCGGCGATGATAAATTCTCTCATATCGGGTACAAAGATAATGCAAACAGAGGCAGAATGAAATGAACTACTCCTTTTTTTGTTCGGATGGGCTGGAAGCCGGGCTGTAATGGTCAAGGTATATGACAAAGACAGGATAAGGATATAGATTGGCATATCATCAATGGCATTGATGATAGTCATCATCGGCATTGATGGTAGTCATCATCCGTATTGATGATAGGAATCATTGGCATTGATTATATGCTTATCTATAACCTTATCCTGTCTCTCTCATATATCTTGACCATTACAGTCCGGCTTTCGTCCCTTTCCGATCCTATGGGGAGCTGTCTGCTGATTCGTATTTATCACAAAAAACTCCGCTGCAAATAATCCCTAAAAGGCACCTTTGCAGCGGAGTGGAAATATATATATTGTAAAGGGCTTTACCAGGAACGTCCTTTGAAGATACTGGATTGGTCTAACGGAACCAGATTACCGCTCAACGTCATAGTGTTGGAGTTGAAGTTCGGGCTGATGGTTACACTGGCATTGTTGCCACCGTTGGTCAGCGTAATGAAAATCTGTGCCGAAATACCGATACCCTGAATACTGAACTGGCAATTTACATTACCTTTTTTATCAGTAGTAATCTTCATATCCGAGGTTGTTCCGTCCACAGTTACACCACCGATACCGTTAGGACCGGGATATACAGTGTTGAATGCTACCTGCACGGTACCACGTCCTTGGTTCACTAATACGAAGTTGGTGTTGGAGTTTACAAAAGCCGTCTGTCCGTTGCGGAACATCACCTGGTCAGCTTCCAGTACAAACTGGTGGGCTTTCAATGCTGCCACAGCGTCATCATACGAAATGGCGTCGGCCACTTGTTCTTCAGCTTTCATGCGGGCGCGTTCTGCGTCTCTCTGAGCCTTACGGTCTGCGCGGCGTTCCGCTCTACTTTCTTGTGCATACATGGCGG
>CAMTFK010000181.1 GCA_947071285.1 uncultured Bacteroides sp.
GCGCATGACGTACTGCACGATGGGTTCATCAAAATCTTCACCCATTTCACTTTCCGGGGCGAATGTGCACTGGCAACGTGGGTGACAAGAGTAATGGTGACACAGGCAATAGACTATCTGCGAAGGCAGAAACGCATCACCCAACTGGTGATAAACGAAGAACAATTGCCCGACCTGCCCGACGAAGCAAGTATAGCCGACAATGGCGACCGCCTCTCCGAAGACCAATTAATGGCATTTGTAGCAGAATTACCTGATGGATGCCGAACCGTTTTCAACTTGTATGTGTTTGAAGAGAAATCGCACAAGGAAATAGCGGAAATGCTTGGGATTAAGGTACATTCGTCCACCTCGCAGTTGCATCGCGCCAAGAATTTGTTAGCAAAAAGAATTAAAGAATATACAGAGTATGAAAGGAAATAATGAAATAACCGGTTTGTTCCGCAGTCGTCTCGCTGGTGCAGAGATGACGGTACGGGATGGTTTTTGGGAGGAACTGCAAGGCGACCTTTCGAAAGCCGGAACCGATGCGACAGATGCTTCCGCAATTGTTGCTTCCGGACAGGCTGCCAACTTATCCAGGCAAAAACAAAGGGGGGCCGTCCTTACTCCACGCTTCTACCGGGTGGCTGCGGCTGCTTCCGTAGTATTGGTGCTGGGAGCTGCTTCGGCTGCATTCTGGTATTTCTCTCCGAAAGAAGAAATCCAGGAAGCATTTACGAAGGTTGCTACCCTGACGCCGGAAGGCAGCCTGAATGGAGACGTGGTGCAGGAGAAATTCCCTTCTATCCATGATGCCAATCCGACGGCACAGAAGCCCGGCCACAAACATCCGGGACAATCTTCATCCGCTACAGTGCTTGCTTCGAACGGTGAAGAAGATGAATCCGTATCTGTCACTGTTTCCATTACGATTACGCAGCGTGTATATGGCAACAACCACCAGCAGGGAGGAAATGCCATGTATGGACAGAATGTTTCAACGCAGAATGGAAATGATTATCATGCAACGACTGATCCTGCTAATACAACTTCCGATACTGACATCAACGTACGCTCCAAACGGAAAGGTGCTGCATTGGCAAGTACGGATGCTGCCGGCAAAAAACAGAATTGGGCTTTCAAGGCCGGAATCGGTACATCATTGCCAAAGGGGGACTTTGGAATGCCGTTCGCTGCAAACGTTTCTGCGGAACGTCGTCTGAATAAACATTTCTCCCTTGAGGCAGGCTTGCAATACAACCGTCTGGATGCAGATCATACCATACATACACTGGCAGTTCCGGTGAAACTGAATGCAATGCTGGCAAGCAGTTCTAAGGTAGATTTCTATGCTACGCTGGGTGGTGCCGCCGAGAAATGCATAGCCGGAGCAAAAGATAATGGCTTTGGTGCAGAACCCATACAACTTTCTGTTGCAGCCGGTCTGGGCATCCGTTATAAACTAAACGACCGGATAGCCTTGTTTGCCGAACCTACGGTATCCCATCATTTCGATACGGATTCGCAGACAAAAACGTTGCATACGGAACGTCCCACGAACCTTAACCTGCTCTGCGGTGTTCGTATGACATATTAACCTTAATACAATACAACAATGAGAACTCTATCTCTAAATACTATACTCGCTGGCAGACGAATCAATATCCGCTCCTGCCGCACTGCCTTGTTGGCGTTGCTACTTTGTTTTTCTCTTTCTTTCGTGTCATGCACCGAAGAGACGCTGGATTATAATAATCCCGATGTGGATTTGTTTGTCAAGCAGTTGAAGGGAGGGAAGTATTCGGTAGAAAGTCCGGAAGGCCTGAACACTATACCCCGGTTTACCGTTAACGACATAGAAGGTTTGTTGAAGTATGCCGAAGATTTGACGGTCATCCCTTCCTTTCCGTTGGCGCCGGTTTCTTATTCCGCAGGTGGTAAACTCCGTTTAGGTGAGTGCATCTTGTGGACAGTGGAAACCATCCGTCTGGGACAGAATGCTTCGATGGGCTGTAAGATGGTGCATGCGGATGCAGAGAATTATGAAGGCATCTACTTTTTGTCGGACGACGAGGTGCTGGATGCTGCTGCCCGTTACCGCCGTTGGTGGGAGAGCCGCAAATACCCCCGCACGATGTGGACCATAGACCCCTGTTACGATGAACCGCTTTGTGGAAGCGGATATATGTGGTGGTAAGAAAATAAATAAATGAGAAGATATTGCATTATAATCGGACTGCTTTTTGCAGTAGTCCTTCCCCTTTGCGCTCAGAACTGGACACCTCAGGACTCTCTGCGATTGCGCCGCCTGCTGGACGGAGAGGGGGAGATGAAGTTGAATCCGGAGGTACTGAAAGAGCTGGGAGTAGACCAGCCCATAGGTAAGCAACAGATGTCGACAGAAAAACAATGGTTGGATTTCAACACAACACTACCCGAAATACCCAATATGCCAAAGAAGAAAGTTGTCCTTACCCTGCGCCCTTATACGGCAAATACAAAGTACAACTGGGACCCGGTGTATCAGAAGAAAATTAAAATAGATAAGAATACATGGCGAGGCGATCCGTTTTATGAACTTACGGTGCTCAAGATTTACTCTGACTGGGCAAAACGTCCTTTTGATAAAGGCATACGCAAAAGTGTAGATGAGATAGAGGCAACCGGAATGCGCTATCGGGCTACGGAACGGGCGAATAATATGGCAGTAGGTAGCTGGCAGGGTGCCAGTGGCGGTTCAGGATTCTCCGGTGATTTTCTGGCACCTTTTACAAAGGAGTTTTGGAACGTCAAGGGGCGTAAACGCCGGGCTCGTACACTGGAAGTTTTGCGAGCATATGGAGACTCTACCACGGTGCTGATAAAAACTCCGGTCAAGGCAATTAGTAATTAAGGAAAAGATGTGTTTATTATAAGGATAATTGTTTAATCTTCATTTGTATTATTTGTGCACCCGGTTATGCGTATGTTGTATATTCGTATTTCCGGGTGTTGTTTTTGTGACATATCGTCTTTTCTTCCGAACCTTTCGTCCTTTTTTCTTGTTTCTTCCTTAATAATGCCTAAACGAAGGAAACTATGAACAGAATTACTTCCCTTTTCGGAATAAAATATCCAATAATCCAAGGTGGTATGGTTTGGTGTAGTGGCTGGCGCCTGGCGTCGGCAGTGAGTAATGCGGGTGGATTGGGCTTGCTTGGAGCAGGTTCGATGCATCCGGAAACATTGCGTGAACACATCCGCAAATGCCGTGCCGCTACACATCATGCTTTTGGAGTCAATGTTCCGTTGATGTATCCGCAGATTGAAGAAATCATGCAGATGATAGTGGATGAGGGAGTCAATATAGTATTTACCTCTGCCGGAAGTCCTGCCAAGTGGACCGGATGGCTGAAAGAAAGAGGTGTGACAGTGGTGCATGTGGTTAGTTCTTCCCGCTTTGCGATGAAGGCCGAAGAGGCGGGTGTGGATGCTGTTGTGGCTGAGGGCTTTGAAGCCGGCGGACACAACGGAAGGGAAGAAACTACCACTTTGTGCCTGATACCTGCCGTACGTGCGGCCACTACTTTACCATTGATTGCTGCCGGAGGAATCGCTACGGGCGAAGCCATGCTTGCCGCTCGTGTCTTGGGGGCGGAAGGTGTACAAATAGGTACGCGTTTTGCGTTGACACAAGAAAGTTCCGCCCACGAGTATTTCAAGGACTATTGCTTGCGTCTGCAAGAGGGAGATACCAGGTTATTGCTAAAAAAACTGGCTCCGGTGCGTCTGGCAAGAAGTAATTTCCGCGATGCAGTGGAAGCTGCTGAGGCGGTAGGAGCAACCCAGGATGAACTTCGCATTCTTCTGGCGCGTGGACGTGCTAAAAAAGGTATCTTTTATGGAGACTTGGAAGAAGGTGAATTGGAGATAGGCCAGGCATCAGCCTTGCTTTATGGCAGGCAGATACAGACTGTGGCGGAAGTGATGCAAGAACTGACGGAAGGATATAAAAGAGCATGGGATGAACTGAAAGATTAAGAAGGAAATATGATTTCACGAGACGGATAATTTTGTCTCGTGACATGAAAATATCTGCCTTGTGAGATGAAAAAATCCGTCTCGTGGGATGAAATGATTCATTTCGCGAGACGGATTTCTTCATCTTACTACCTTTGTCTTCTATGATGCCTACCAAGATTGTACGAGTTGTACAACTCGTACCGCTCTAGTCGTACAACTCATGCTGTTCCAGTTGTACAACTCGTACAATCTTGCTAGGGACCTAAAAAAAGAAGAGTAGCAAGGTTACAGAAATGTAGTAGTATAAAAAATGGGGCTGTACAAGCGATATGTACAGTCCCATTTTCATGATTTCCGGTTACAGACTTATGTCTTAGGTGTACCGGAATTATTTGTTGTACCAGTAGGGTTTGAGGTAGGAGTTGCATGAGGAGTTGCCGTAGCTGTGCTTGTTGTTTTTGTAGGGGCAGTTGCTTGGGTAGCAGTTGTTGCTGTTGCCGTAGCAGTTGCAGCAGATGCAGCAACCTGGGGTTGTACTTCCCAGTGGAAAGGCTCGAAGTTAGTGTTCGGGTCAACCCAAGACGGTTTCTTACAAGCGTAGATGATGAACGGAGCTGCAACAACAATGATTGCACCGATAATCAGTACGGAGAACCAAACTGTGTTACTACCTGTTGAAATCTGACTGGGCGGGATGAAGCTCAGGATGAACGCCAACAGAGAACCGCAGAAACCAAGTCCGCCGATGAACCACATCAATCCATTACCACCTTTACCGATACGGAACGGACGGTTCAACTTCTTCATCTTGTAACGCAATACGATAGCTCCTGTAAACATCAGCATATACATGATGAGGTAAAGAACGACTGTCAACTGTGACAAAATCTGATAGAAACTCTGTACGGAAGGCATAACCACGAACAAGAGGCTCAATACGGTTACCGCACCACCTTGTACGAACAGAATGTTCTTCTGTACCCCCAGTTTATTAGTCTTCTGGAAGAACGGAGGCATATAACCAGCTTTACCTACGGCAAAAATACCTTTGGACGGACCGGCAACCCATGTCAATACACCTGCCAGTACGCCGAATGCCAATGCAATGGCGATAATCGGTGACAACCAGGAAGCATGGATATACTTGAAGTAATTGTCGAAACCAACCAGCAAACTCTGTGTTAAACTGATATCCTTGGCGGGGATGATGACACCCAGTGCGAAGGTACCCAACACGAAAATAATAACTGTGATAGCAGCACCGATAAACACTGCTTTCGGATAGTTCTTGGATGGGTTTTCCATATCCTTTACGTGGATACCGCCCATTTCCATACCGGCATAAAAGAGGAAGATACTTGCGGCGAGCACGACGTTGTCAAAGTTCGTCAGGTCGGGGAAGAAGCTGCTGTGGAAGTCCAGATTGGAATGTCCGCCTGTAGCCAGGTAAATGATACCCAGGATAATCAGCAAGGCTGCCGGGATGATGGTTCCGACCATACCGCCGATTTTGGCTACTTTACCTACCCATCCCATACCTTTCAGTGAGATGAATGTGGCGAGCCAGTAGATGATGAGCACAACGGCGAGTGTGTAGTACTTGTTGCTTGCCAGGGACATGTCGTGTGCATCGTTCATGCCGATAAAGGCGATGGATACGGCACCGAATGTCAATACGGTGGGATACCAGATGGTACTTTCAATCCATTGTACCCAGATGGCAAGGAAACCGAACCGCTTGCCGTAGGCTTCGCCCACCCAGCGGAATACACCACCTTGTTTATCCTGGAACATGGCAGCCAGTTCCGCAGCGACGAGTGAAGTCGGTATAAGGAACACAATGGCTGCAAATAAATAGTAAAAGGCCGAACTCATTCCGTAAACGGCCTCGGCTGGTAGTCCACGTAGGGATACTACTGCCGTCACATTCATGATTGCGAGGGTGAACACACCCAGCTTCACTGTTTGTTTAATATTTGCCATAAGTTAAGGTTTTAGGTGAAAAATATGTTTTAAAATCAGTCTCTATAACAACATCATGGGGGAGTTGTTTTCGGAGGTAAAGTGAAAGTTAGCTTTTTAACACTTAAACAAATGCCATGTGTAAGGCGTTTCAAGGCAGTTAATTCGATTTTATTCATAACATATAAATTAGTACTATTATGAAAATGGCTCTTTCAGAATTTTCGTTGCGGGAGAAAGGAATTTATGGTGTCTTACACATTATTATTCTGTTGCTTTCGCTGTTTTTGGTGATTAGTATTTCAGTTGATACATTTAAGGGTATTCCTTTCTATACCCAGGCGGTATTTATGAAGGTTCAGTTTGCGGTGTGCGTGCTGTTTTTGCTGGACTTTATTTTAGAGTGGTTTTTAGCAAAGCATAAAGGACGTTATTTTGCCACTCACTTTATCTTCTTGTTGGTAGCTATTCCGTACCAGAGTATAATATCCTGGGCAGGGTGGACTTTCTCTGATGAGATTACTTATTTGTTGCGTTTCATTCCGTTGGTGCGTGGCGGGTATGCAATGGCTATTGTTGTGGGATGGCTGACGTATAATAAGGCCTCCGGATTGTTTGTCACTTACCTGACCACCCTGCTTGCCACAGTCTATTTCTCCAGCTTGGCATTTTATGTCATGGAGCATGGAACGAATACGCTGGTTACGGGGTATGGAGATGCCTTGTGGTGGGCTTTTATGGATGTGACGACGGTCGGGTCTAATATCATAGCGGTAACAGTGACCGGGCGTGTACTGTCCGTTGTGCTGGCTGCATTGGGCATGATGATGTTCCCGATATTTACGGTGTACGTAACCAGTCTTGTACAGAAGCGCAATCAGCAGAAAGAAGAATACTATAAGCAATTGAATAAGTGACTAGCTACCAAGCTACGAGCTACGAGTTTGCTGCGCTGTACTTACACTCGTAGCTTGTAGCTCGTCACCCTTTCATGTGAAAGGCGCCATCTATCCTCAACGGACTGATGACGCCTATATTTATGAAAAAGAGAGATTGTTTTTTATTCTACAATGGTCACACGGTCACCATTGAACACGCCCAAGCCTAATTTGTTCATGATGAACTTGATGGCAAGCTGTGCTTTAACAGAATTTCCTGCTTCGTCCAAAGGAGGTGCGAAGGCAGATGCACCGAATACTCCGGGCAATACCGCCATTACGCCGCCGCCTACACCGCTCTTGGCAGGTATTCCGGCTGTGTACATCCAGTCGCCCGAATGCTCATAGAAACCTACGGTAGAAATCATGGAAGTAATCTTCGGAGCCAGTGAAGCCTCGAAGACTTCCTGTTTCGTAACAGGGTTCACACCATTGTTTGCGATGGTTCCGGCAGCAATACCCAGTTGTTCTGCAGTGATGCCCAGTGAACACTGGCGTGTGTACAAATCGAGCGCCATGTCCGGATTATCATAGATGCGGTTATAGTTCTTCAGCAACCATGCGATGGAACGGTTATTGAAGTTTGTAGCTGTTTCCGACTTATACAGCTCATCAATCAATTGTGGAGCAGAACCGCACAATTCAGTGATATTCTGTACGATGGCTTCCCACTTTTTATCAGAATCACCTACCGGAGTCACCATAGAACATGCCGAAATGGCACCTGCATTTACCAACGGGGTAGATGGGTGGTCGTTCTCCAACAAAATGGCGATGATGGAGTTGAATGGCAAGCCCGTAGCATCCGCACCAATCATGTCGAGCACTTTCTGCGCTCCGTATTGGCGGAGGATAAGGATGGCTGTGTGCACTTTGGAAACGGATTCTATACCAAAGCGGTAATCTGTATCACCTATATTGATAGTCTGTCCGTTCATCAGACAAAGGCTGATGCCGAACAGGTTCTTGTCGATGTTGGCAAGGTAGGGGATGTAATCGGCATTTTTTCCCCCTGTGTTGCCCTTCGCTTGTTCATAAGCTTCCTGAGCAACCTCTTTCAGTTGAGAGATTGATATCTTTTTATCCATAAACTTTCTTTTTAGAATTGACAAGGGGACGAGTTGACTTGTCCCCTTGTTGATTTGTTCCCTTAATTATTTCGCTGCTTTGTGAGCTTTACAACCGTGATTGAACACTTTGGCTTCTACCGGCAGGTTCTTGTCCTGAGCCATGCGGGTAGGAGTAGGATATTCCAGTTTTTCCAATTCGGTGATGGCATTCTTGATGTCGCCCAGCAACATGTCTGCCATGTCGCGGCTGAAGCCCTGGCGTACTACCACACGCATTACGACATAGTCTTCCAGTTTTGAAGGTAACGTATAAGCCGGTACCATCCAACCATGCTGCGACAGTTTATCCTGAAGGTCGAACAACGTCCACTTAGCATTCTTGGCATACTCCGGTTTCATGTACCAGATGAACAACGGATTCACCACTTCTTCTGAGTAGTTGACGAACGGTTCCATCTTAGCGATTTCGTCATGGATGTACTTCGCAATGGTCAGCGAATTATACTGCACTTCTTTGTATCCCTGGAAGCCCAAGCGAATGAATTGGTAGTACTGACCCAGGATTTGAGCAGCAGGACGGGAGAAGTTCAAGCCGACCTGAGTAATGTTTGCACCGAGGTAGTTTACGCTGAATGACATTTCTTCGGGCAGATATTCTTTGCCTTTCCAGCAAACCCAGCCCAGACCCGGATACACCAGACCGAACTTATGTCCGCTGACGCTGATAGAAAGAACCCACTTCAAGCGGAAGTCCCATTTCTTTTCAGGATAGAGGAACGGCAGGATGAAACCACCACTGGCAGCATCAACGTGGATAGGAATATCGTAACCGGTCTTGGCGTTGTAAGCATCCAAAGCTTTGTCCAGCGCTTCTACATCATCGTTCAATCCGGTCCAGGTCACACCTTGGATAGGCACGATACAGATGGTGTTCTCGTCACACATCTTCAGGGCTTCTTCCGGGTCGAGGGTTGTCTTGTCCAGAGTCAAGGGCACTTCACGCATTTCAATCTGCCAGAGTTGAGCAAACTTTTCCCATACTACCTGGAAACCGGTTGAGATAACGAAGTTAGGTTTATCGAACGGTTTGCCCTGAGCCTGACGTTTCTTGCGCCAACGCAGCCAAGCTGCAACGCCGCCCAACATACATGCTTCACTTGAACCAATGGCCAGCGCACCTGTTTTCCATGTATCCTTTTCAGGAGAGTTCCACAAGTTTGCTACGATGTTGATACATTTTCCGT
>CAMTFK010000182.1 GCA_947071285.1 uncultured Bacteroides sp.
ATATGTGCCCTTGTACATTCTTGTTCATACTCTTTTCGCTTTTGAGGATGCAAAAGAACAACTATTTTTTGAAACAAGGAAGTCTTTTCGGTTTTATATACTTGTGGTGAAGTCATTGAGAGGCTTCTTATTGCAGTTAAGCATATACTTTATATTTTGAGAGTATCTGTCATGCTGAGCGTGGTCGAAGCATCTGCTCTCCGTGCACAAAGATAGGAGATTCTTCACTGCGTTCAGCATGACGGATAGTATAAGCTAATTATGATGATATACTTAAATACAAATAAATTTGCTCTAACCTTCAATTTATTCTATATTTGCAACAAAAGCGACAAGTTACTCAAATTGTCCGGATATGATAAATCACTTGGTAAGAATAATAATGGCGTTCTGGCTGATGCTTTTCTGCCTGAGAATCAATAGCGCTCAGGAGATTGATATAGACCAGACCAGGAAGAATTTGCTGGAAACACTGCAAAACAATGCCATCAATCCACAGCAGAAGATGGAACTGTACGTTGACCTGTATGACTTGTCCGACGATGCGGCTACTAAGCACGCCTATATCCGCGAATCCCTAAAGCTTGCCGTTCAACTGAAAGATCAAACTTACATTTTTGAAACTCTTGACATTCTTTGCCGTGCCTGCAAGGATGAACCGGATTCTTTGCTGTACTACCAGCAGTTGGGAGAGGAACATCTGAACGGGCCTTATAAGGGCTTTTATATGGCATGGCTCAAGTCTTTTCCTTCTGTCTGCAAGATGGATGAGGCGGAGAAACCGAATGAAGCCAATGAAGAAATCACACGCTATAAGCATCACAAAGCCAATCTTTCGGACAAGTCGCAGGAAGTGCAGTGGGAGATGATTCTCTGCTCAGCAATGGAGTGCGTCAGTTACTTTTCGCCATCTGTGTCCAATTCGGAAGACCGCATTGCCCATTTGACGAACATCCACCAATTAGTCAGTGGTTTGCCTTTTGAAGTCAGCTATAAATTCGACTGGTATTACCTGACCCGCGTTGAATTCCTTCATCGTGCGGAGGGAAAACCCGAGGAAGACATTAAAGCTGTGGAAGCCTTGGAACGCTTGGAACAACTTTATGACAAGCAGTTCGAATTGCCTTTCTATAAGAGGCGTGCCTATATCCGTACCCGTAGCCGTGAAGCGTTGCGTATGGGTGTCTATAGCGAAATGCTGTATTTGGGAGAAGTCATAGGCAGAAAGAAGGCTGATGAAATCTATTCCCGGATGAAAGAATACTATCGGGATAAGACTTCGGCAGATATTGAAGAGTATTTCTTACCTTCCGCTTTCCGCTATTATCTCTATACGGCACAGTACGACCTTGCCATGCAGACAGTAGATAAATTGCTGGAACAGACGGATTCTGCCGACACGAACCGGCGTACGGAATTGCTGGCAAAGAAGATTGACCTGATCTTCCGATGGAAACAGCACTACAAAGAAGGTTTTGAAGCTTTCTGGGACTATACGAACCTGATGGAAAACAGCCATGTGGAAGAAACGAACAAGCAGTTGTCCGAGATGCGTTCATTGTTTGAAGTGGATAAACTGAAGATAGAGCAGGCCGAACTCCAGGCGCGTTATCATCGCATCGCCCTTGCTGTGCTTGTCATCCTCTTGCTTATCGTTTTTTTCTGGAGCCTTTACCAGTATCGCCTAACAAAACGCTTGAAAGCCACCAAACAAGCATTGATTCTTTCGAATAAGAAAGTGGCCGAGGAAAGCGAACGGGCCAAGGCAAGCGACCGTATGAAGACGGAATTCCTTCAATCCATGTGCCACGAGATACGTACACCGCTCAATGCCATTTGCGGTTTCAGCGCTATGCTGCTGGACGAAGACTTGGACCAGGAAGATAAAAAGGAATTTCCGGTTATCATTGAAAAGAATTCCAATCAACTCACGGAATTGTTTGAGGACATCCTGCAAGTTTCGGATTTAAGCAGCTCACTGGAACTGTTTCCTATGGAGCTGGTAGATATGCTTCCGGTTTGCATGGGACTTCTTGATGCCTACAGGGAACGGACAGCCGCCTCCGGACTTACCTGTATATTTGAATCTACATTGAGTGAGTGCCCCGTAAAAACGAATATCAAATACCTGCAACGCGTTGTGGAACACCTCCTGAACAATGCGGTGAAGTTTACTACTGCCGGGAGTGTCCGCATGAGCTTGTCTCATGCCGGGGATAAAGTTCGCATTGCCGTGAGTGATACGGGCATCGGCGTTCCCGTTGATAAGACCGAATATATATTCGACCGTTTCACCAAACTGGATGAATTTACGCCCGGCACCGGACTGGGACTTTATTCCTGTCGCCTCATTGTCACCCGTCTGGGCGGCTCCATTTATCTTGATACCTCCTATAGGGATGGTGCCCGCTTCTGCATAGATTTGCCTGTCGAAGAGTGAATTTTCTATCCGTAGGGCGTGGAAATCAGAGATTATCACGTATATTTGTTTCTAATTAAAAGTAAGAACTATGGAACAACAAGCCAATTACATCCAGCGAATCGAGATACACGGGTTGTGGGACCGTTATAACATAGCGTGGAATCTGCGTCCCGATGTCAACATCCTTTCCGGCATCAACGGAGTAGGGAAGACCACCATCCTCAACCGTTCCGTCCACTATCTGGAAGAACTTTCGGGCGAAATAAAGAACGGTGAGATAGAAGGGGTACGCATCACCTTCGACCATCCCGATGCCACTTACATCCCTTATGACGTCATTCGCAGTTACGACCGCCCCCTGATAATGGGCGACTTCACTGCCCGCATGGCCGACCCGAATGTCAAGTCCGAACTCGACTGGCAACTCTACCTCCTGCAACGTCGCTACCTCGACTATCAGGTCAACATCGGCAACAAGATGATAGAACTCCTTTCCGGTGATGAACAGCAGCGCGCGCAAGCCGCCTCCCTCTCCATCCCCAAGCGGAAGTTCCAGGACATGATGGACCAGTTGTTCAGCTACACCCGCAAGACCATAGACCGCCGCAGCAACGAAATCATTTTCTACCAGGATGGCGAACGCCTCTTGCCTTATAAACTTTCCTCCGGTGAGAAACAGATGCTTATCATCCTCCTTACCGTACTGGTGCGCGACGATGCCCACTGCGTCCTCTTCATGGACGAGCCCGAAGCCTCCCTGCACATCGAGTGGCAACAGAAGCTCATCAGCATGATACGCGAACTGAATCCCAACGTGCAACTGATACTTACCACCCATTCCCCCGCCGTCATCATGGAAGGTTGGCTGGATGCGGTGACGGAGGTTGATGAAATTTCTTCAGTTATAACTAATAACTAAAAAAGTGGCTACTTCTTTAAAACATAATCTTACCTCCGCCTACTTCAATGCTGCTAATAAGCTCTATCCTAAGAAAGCCCGGCGGCGCATTGTGGCTTATGTGGAAAGTTACGACGATGTGGCTTTCTGGCGAACGTTGCTGGCGGAGTTTGAGACAGATGAATATTATTTCCAGGTGATGCTGCCCTCGGCTACTTCCCTTGCGAAAGGGAAGAAAATGGTGTTGATGAATACGCTGAACACTGCCGAACTGGGCAAAAGCCTGATAGCCTGTGTGGACAGTGACTACGATTTCCTGTTGCAAGGCAAGACGAGCGTTTCCCATAAGATAAACAGCAGTCCCTATATATTCCAGACGTATGCCTATGCCATCGAGAACTTCCATTGCTATGCCGAAAGCCTGCATGAAGTATGTGTGCAAGCCACGTTGAACGACCGTAAACTGATAGACTTCCCTGCTTTCCTGAAAAGCTATTCGCAGATTGTCTATCCGCTTTTCCTGTGGAACGTTTTCTTTTATCGCCGGCGTGATACGTCTACTTTTCCGATGTACGACTTCAACGCCTGCACGCGCTTGCAAGAAGTCAATGTGCATCATCCCGAACGGACGCTGGAACCTGTGCAACGTGCCGTTTCGGCAAAACTCTCCGAACTGCGTAAGCGCTTCCCGCAGTATATAAAACCTGTGGATAGCCTGACTGCAGAATTCGACAGGCTGGGGCTGAACCCTGACACAGCTTACCTCTACATACAGGGACACCACCTCATGGACAGCGTTGTGATGAAACTTCTCATTCCCGTCTGCACCGTGCTGCGTCGTGAGCGCGAACAGGAAATCAAGCGCCTGGCCGCCCATAACGTACAATTCCATAACGAGCTGACCAGCTATGAGAACAGCCAGGTCAACGTCAGTCTGATGCTGAAAAAGAACAGCGGTTACAAGAACCTTTATCTGTATCAGTGGTTGAAAGAGGATATAAGAGACTTCCTGGAAAGGGAGAAGTGAATAATTCAATAATAAACCCTTAGTATCATGAGCATTGTACAACAAATCAATGAAGGACTTCAAACATTAGGTTTCAGCCAGTCATTGGCCGACCAGTTAGATCAATTTATAGCTTTTCTGGGAGTACTCCTTGTAGCTTATCTGGCCGACGCTGTTTGTCGGAACATCTTGCTGAAAGTCGTTTCGCGTCTGGTAAAACAAACCAAGGCCACGTGGGATGACATCGTTTTCGACCGTAAGGTTATGGTGCATCTCAGCCGCATGGTGGCGCCTATTCTTGTTTATATCCTGATTCCTCTGGCATTCTCCGATGCAGATTCGGCGACGCTTGCGCTTATCCAGCGCTTCTGCCTTATCTTCATCATTATCATGTTCCTCAGCTTTATCAGCGCTCTGCTTACGGCAGTTTATACCGTTTACAGTGAGAAGGAACAGTTCCGTGACCGCCCTCTGAAAGGACTTTTGCAGACGGCACAGGTCATTATCTACTTTATTGGCGGCATCATCGTTGTCAGCATACTGATAGACCGTTCGCCCGGTGTATTGCTCACCGGCCTGGGAGCTTCGGCGGCTGTGCTGATGTTGGTATTCAAGGACAGTATCATGGGCTTCGTCTCCGGTGTGCAACTCTCTGCTAACAATATGTTGAAAGTGGGCGACTGGATTACCATGCCCAAGTATGGTGCGGACGGTGATGTGATAGAAGTGTCACTGAACACGGTGAAGATACGCAATTTCGATAAGACCATCACTACCATTCCTCCCTATCTGTTGGTGAGCGACTCTTTTCAGAATTGGCGCGGCATGCAGGAGAGTGGCGGACGCCGTATCAAACGTTCCATCAACATCGACATGAATAGTGTGAGGTTCTGCACTCCCGAAATGCTGGCTAAATATCGCAAGATACAACTCCTGACGGACTATGTGGAGCAGACGGAAGAAGTGATAAAGGAATATAACCAGGAGCATCACATTGATAACTCCATCCTTGTGAACGGTCGCCGTCAGACAAATCTCGGTGTCTTCCGTGCTTATCTGAACTGTTATCTGAAGAGTCATCCGGGTGTAAACCATGATATGACTTGCATGGTGCGCCAGCTCCAGCCTACCGATCATGGTATCCCATTGGAACTTTATTTCTTCTCCGCTACCACATCTTGGATACCTTACGAGGATTTGCAGTCCGACGTCTTTGACCACCTACTGGCTATTATTTCCGAATTCGACCTGCATGTGTTCCAGTCACCATCCGGAGATGATTTCCGAAAGACAATCCTGAAGGACTAAATGATTTGTGTTATATCTTCATCTCACAAAGCATACCTATTCATTGCATTTCTCATTAGGACTTAGTACCTTTGAGTCCTAATGAGAAAGGTCATAACATCCCCATCTTTCCTCCGAAAACATCCCCATGTTTTAGGGTAAAACATCCGGGTGTTTTCGGTACTCAGTCCTAAAGTGATGTGTGCTCAGTCCTTATGCGTGAACAATAAAGTATAGGTATGATGGATGCTAAGTATAGGTGCGTGTGGCGTAAAGCATTGATAATAAACTAATAATAAAGAAAGAGAAGAAAGACATGACAATGAATTATGTAGTCCGCAAGAAGGTGGACAAGAGTAAGGGCAAAGCAGTGGTGCGCTATTATGCCGCTTCGAAGGTGCTGCAGCCGGAGCCGGTGAGCAACGAGGAGATTGCGAAACGACTGGCCGAAATCAGTTCGTTGCAGGTGGGCGATGCGCAGTCCGTGTTGGTGCAGTTGCCGGACATCATAGCCGACTTCCTTGCCAGTGGGCGTACGGTGAACATCCGTGGATTGGGTAACTTCTTTCCCGCCATCACCAGCGAACCTGTGGAACGGGTGGAGGACTGCACAGCGGACAAAGTGCGTATATCGCGCATTTGCTTTAAGGCAGCGGGCAGCTTTGTGAAGCGTATCTATAAGAATTTGGATTTGTTCAGCTTCCAGGTGCGGGAGTTGAAGAAAGAACAGAAGAAGAAAGGCTAAGAGTTACAAGTTACGAGCTACAAGCTACGAGTTGCGGGCTACAAGTGGATTTCGGCACACAATGTGCAGCCACTCGTAGCCCGTAGCTTGTAACTCGTAGCTCTCTTCAAGAGTGATGTGTGTTTCCTGTGTATTATTGTTTAATCCAGTTACCGCTGGTCCAGGTGTCGCCTGCTTTCACTGCGCCTTTGTATTCGGCTTTGGTGAAGAAGCTGTCGGCGCTGAGGTCTTTGCCGCCATCGAGCGTACCTTCGTAGAGGTTCTCCCAGGTGAAGGTTTGTGAAGCAAGATTGCCTGTTGCAGTTGTAAACATATGGTTGGTGTAGATGCCTTCTTTGGAAGAGATTGTTCCGCTGATGGCTACATATTCTATTTTGGAGATGCCGTCTTTCAGTGCGTTCTCAGTTTCGACAGTCTCTACGCTCAGAGGTAATCCTTTGCCGGTGATGAGCGTGTTGTAAAGTTCCACCTGGGTTCCGGCACGCAGGCGTACACCTTGTTTGCTGCCGCCGTTGCCTATCAATGTCAGGTTGGCAAGGATGGGGTGTGCCACCGGGGTTGCGGCAAAGTTGGTCCCGTTGTTGTCACACTCCAGCAGGCAGTCGCAGTCGTATCCCAGTGTTTCGGCTGATTCCTGGTAGGCAACGAGGAACTGGGCTTTGCCGTTCCAACCTTCGGTCCAGTCGAAAGAGTCGTCGCTGCAACTGGTGGCTACGCAATACTTCACGTTTACCGAGCCGCCGAAGAATTCAAAGCCATCGTCCGAGCCCATATAAGCCTGGCAATATTCTACCGTAGTGCCGTTGCCCACGCCGTAGAAGGTGAAGCCGTTGGCTTCGTGTTCTTCGTCGAAAGCATATCCGCTGTACTCAATGCGGATGTATCTCAATGTACCGGAGTTGTCGCTGTCGTTGTTACCACCGTAAACGGCACCGCCGATTTCCGAGCTACCTGTGCCTCCGGCTGCATTGGTATGCGCATATCCGCAGATGTGAATACCGCCCCAGGCTCCGGCTTCTTTCTTTTCGGAAGTCATTATGATGGGTTTATCGGCAGTTCCCTGTGCATCTATTTTGGCGCCTTGTTCCACGAGGATGTAGTCCACAATGTCATCGTGCTTGGCGATGATGGTTACACCCGGTTCGATGGTGAGGGTTGCTCCGTTCTTTATCTTGTATTCTCCGGTCAGGTAGTAAGTTTTTCCGGCTGCGAGGGTTGTGCTGTTGGTCACTTCACCTTTCAGTTCTTCGGGGGCTTCGCCTGCAACACCGCTTTTCAGGGTCCAACCCTGTGTCCAGTCGTTGTTGGCGGGCACTGCGCCTTGGTAGGCGGCTGTGGTGAAGAAGCTGTCACCGCTGAGGTTCTTGCCACCTTCGATGGTGCCTACGTAGTGGTCGCTGAATGAGAAGCTGTAATTGATAGTGTTATGGTTGCCGTCTTTGACGAATTCGGTGGAGGAATAGATACCTTCTTTACAATTGATGTCGGTGGCAAGGGTGATGTATTGCAGTTCGGAGCTGCCGTCCATCAGACTGTTTTCCGTCTCTGTGGTTTCGGTAGTGAGACACTTGCCTTTGCCCTTCACGATGGCGTTGTAGATTTTGGCTTTTGTTCCGGCACGCAGGCGGATGCCTTGTTGAGCTTCGCCGTTACCTATCAGAGTCAGGTTGGCAAGTGTGGGGCAGGCCACGGGCGTTGCGCTGAAGCTCTTGCCGTTGTTGTCGCATTCCATCAGGCAGTCGCAGTCGTATTCCAGTTCGTCTTTGGGACTTTGGTAGGCAACGAGGAACTGGGCTTTGCCGTTCCATCCTTCGGTCCAGTCGAAGGAGTCGTCGCTACAGTCGGTGGCCACCAGATACTTCACGTTTACGGAACCGCCGAACCATTCGAAGCCGTCGTCCGAACCCATGTAGGCCTGGCAGTATTCCACGGTTGTGCCGCTACCTACGCCGTAGAAGGTGATGCCGTTGGCTTCGTGCTCTTCATCGAAGGCATAGCCGGTGTATTCTACGCGGACGTAGCGCAACGTACCGGAGTTGTCGGTATCATTGTTGCCGCCGTATGTTGCGCCGCCTATTTCGGAACTGCCTGTTCCACCTTCGGCATTGGTGTGCGCATATCCGCAGAGGTGGATACCGCCCCAGGCTCCCGGTTCTTTCTTTTCAGAAGTCATGATGATGGGACTGCTGGCGGTTCCCTGGGCATCAATCTTGGCGCCTTGTTCTACGAGGATGTAGTCCACTACGTCGTCATGTTTGGCAACGATGGTGACGCCTGCGGGGATTTTCAGGGTGGCGCCGTTCTTTACGTGTATGCCGCCGCTCAGCGTATAGGTCTTTCCTGCTTCCAGTTCCGTATTGCTTTCGATGTCTTTCGTCAGTTCATACTTGTTGTCTTCACCGCCGCCGCCAGTGTCGGGCTCGTTATCGGTACACGCGGTGAATAAGGTCAGGCTTGCCGCAAAGGCGAGACTCATGAATTTCCAATTAATTGTTCTCATAATTTAATTGTTTGAAATGATAAAATAAGAGATAATATGATTGTTGTTAGTCTGTCCGGGTTTTGGTGACTTTTTACAGGTTATAGCTGAAACCGACTTCAAATCCTGTACCTTTACTGAAGCGCTCCACTTCCACCTTCTCTCCGGTGGTGGGTACTTCCTGTTTGAAAAGGATGTCCTGGTTCAGCAGGTCGTTGACTTGCAACTTCACCGTGAGGCGTTTGTTGAAGCGGTAACTGCCTGTGAAGTTCAGCGTATGTACCGGCTGTTGCTTGATGTCTCCCAGTCCGGAGATACCTACGGAATGGATGCGCGGGCCTTGCAGGTTGTAGAGC
>CAMTFK010000183.1 GCA_947071285.1 uncultured Bacteroides sp.
GTGGTATGGAGCTGGATAAGAACCACCGCTTCACGAAGAAGGGCGAGACGAAAGAACTCTTTAACCTGGATATGCCCAAGCATGGCTGGGAGCGTTTCGGTGAGAACCATACGGACACTGTACTGGGCGGATATATCGAAGGTCCCTGGCTGACGAAGCACAACGGGAAATACTATATGCAATACGGTGCACCGGGCACAGAGTTTAATGTCTATGCCGACGGTGTCTATGTGGCAGACCACCCGATGGGACCTTATACCTATCAGAAGCACAATCCCGTTTCCTATAAACCGGGCGGATATATGAATGGTGCCGGACATGGAAGCACCGTCCTTGGACCCGGCGGGCAGTACTGGCATTTTGCTTCGATGTCCCTCTCCATCAATGTGAACTGGGAGCGACGCCTTTGTATGTTTCCTGCGGGGTTCGATAAAGACGGCATTATGTATTGCGACACCCGTTTCGGAGATTACCCTCGCTATGCACCTGCTGTTCCGGGTAAAGCCGGTGAATTCAGGGGCTGGATGCTGCTTTCCTATGACAAACCGGTCACCGCTTCCACCACAAAAGGGGAATTCCAACCCTCTGCACTGACGGATGAACTCACTAAGACCTTCTGGTTGGCCGAAGCCAACGATGAGCGCCAATGGGTAATGATCGATTTGGAGAAGCCTGCCGATGTATGTGCCATTCAGATTAACTATCATGACTATCAGAGTGACATGTACGGCCGTTACGAAGACCTCCGCCACCGCTACATCATTGAAGGCTCGCTGGACGGACAGGACTGGAAAGTGCTGGTGGACCGCAAAGAGAGCTATAAGGACACTCCGAATGATTATGTAGAACTGTCCCTGCCCTGCCCGGCACGCTATATCCGCTACAAGAACATAGACGTGCCTACTCCGAACCTGGCTATTTCCGAGCTTCGCGTATTCGGACTGGGTACAGGCAAGACGCCGCAACAGCCGAAAAAGCTGACGCTTGACCGCTATGCCGACCGTCGTGACATCGCCATCAGTTGGGAGCCTGTGAAAGGTGCGCAGGGCTACAACGTGTTGTGGGGCATCGCTCCCGATAAACTTTACAGTTCCTGGATGGTGTATGGTAAGAATGACCTGCTGATGAAATCTCTCACTACCGGCCAGGATTACTATTTCTGTGTGGAGGCATTCAATGAAAATGGTGTATCTTTACGCTCGGAAGTAAAACATGTAAAATAGTGATTCAAATGAAACGAATAATCAGTGTAGTTTGCGTGCTGTTCTCTTTGTTGTCCCTTTCGGCACAGGAGACTTATCAGAAAGAAACCTTTATTTCTTCCCGTGGTGATACGTTACCCTATCGCCTGCTGCGTCCCGAAACGGTGAAAGCCGGAGAGAAATACCCTTTAGTGCTTTTCCTGCACGGCGCCGGAGAGCGTGGCAACGACAATGAAAGACAGTTGACGCATGGAGGACAGATGTTCCTCAACCCGGTGAACAGGGAGAAGTATCCTGCATTCGTGCTTGTGCCGCAATGCCCTGTGAGCGGCTATTGGGCGTATATGGAACGTCCTGCTTCATTCATGCCGGGCGAGATGCCATTGGATAATCCCCTCACTCCTGTATTTCAGACGGTGAAAGATTTGCTGGATACGTACTTGGCAATGCCGCAGGTTGATAAGAATCGCATTTATATAATAGGACTCTCTATGGGCGGTATGGGTACGTTTGATATGGCTATCCGTTATCCTGAGATATTCGCAGCCGCAGTTCCTGTCTGCGGAACGGTGAATCCTGCCCGCCTGAAAGCTGCCAAACAGGTGAAATTCCGTATCTTCCACGGCGATGCCGACAATGTGGTTACTCCGGAAGGTTCGCGTGCGGCATATAAAGCCTTGAAGGCTGTCGGTGCTGATGTGGAATACATCGAATTCCCCGGTTGCAATCATGGCAGTTGGAATCCTGCATTCAATTATCCCGGATTTATGGAGTGGATATTCAGTCAGAAGAAGAAATGAAGAGGGTGAAACTCTCTTATTTTATGGGCACTCTTTTAGGAGAGTGCCCTTTTCATTTCTTGTGGTATTCTAAGTATTTTCTTACAGATTATTCTCTGTATAATCCCCATTCGCCTTAATCAGCTCAATCAGCTTCTCCACCGCTTCTTCTTCGGGGATATTCTTTTCGATGCATTCTTTCTTCTTATACAGGCTGACCTTCCCGCGTCCGGCGCCTACGTAGCCGTAATCGGCATCCGCCATTTCGCCCGGGCCGTTCACGATGCATCCCATGATGCCTATCTTCAAGCCTTTCAGATGCGAGGTTGCCGCTTTCACGCGAGCTATGGTGCTCTGCAAATCGAACAGGGTGCGGCCGCAACCGGGGCAGGAGATGAACTCCGTCTTGCTGGTGCGCACGCGTCCGGCTTGCAGGATGCCGAAGGCGGTGGCATCTACCACGGCATGGCTGAGGCTTCCCTGATTGAACAGGAAGATACCGTCGCACAAACCATCGAAGATAAGCGCTCCCATGTCGGCGGCAGATTTTATCTGTAAGTCTTCCGCCTCATTCTCCATGTAGTGCTGGAAGAAAACAACCGGGTTCTTCAATCCCTCTTTCATCAACTGATGAACCAGGGCACGGTGTTCGCCGAGCCGATTGGGGTGGTTGCTTTGTGACACAATCACTACTTCGGGATGATGTTTCAGGCAGGCAATCACTTCCTCTGTCTGTGCCATGTAGGGCATGAAGAGGAATTTTAAATCTGCCTGGCAACTGCCCATAAGGGGGAGTTGCTCGTAGTTGAAAGCAGGATACGTTCCGGCTTCGCCTTGCCATACGTCGGCATCGAGGATATATTCTACTCCCTGTTCGCGTACTTCGGGCAGTGCACGGCCCGCATAGATATAATCGGGAGTGAATTGCGGGTTCGTTTCAAACTTTCCGTCCATGCGCTCGGCAATCACTACCGGGAGATGTTCTCCGCCGATGTTGCGCACGGCTGCCGTTTCGCGCCGGGAGGGAGAGAGGTAGTTGAAGTCTTCCGCTTCCACTCCGGGAATGTAGGGATGGTTCTGATGCTGCATGATGTAGTCCACCAGTTTGCGGGCAACAGGTATCTCTGCCTCGGGCGCTTCACTCAAAGACACACGGATGGTGTCGCCCAGACCGTCGGACAGTAAGGCACCGATGCCCAGGGCGGACTTGATGCGTCCATCTTCACCGTCTCCGGCTTCCGTCACGCCGAGATGCAGGGGGAATTGCATTCCCTCTTGCTCCATCACGGCAGCCAGCAGGCGCACGGTCTTCACCATTACCACCGTATTAGAGGCCTTGATGGAAATCACGACGTCTGTGAAGTTCTCTTCCACACAGATGCGCAGGAATTCCATGCACGACTCCACCATACCTTCCGGCGTATCGCCGTAGCGGGACATAATGCGGTCGGACAGTGAGCCGTGGTTCACGCCGATGCGGATGGCTGTGTAGTTCTCCTTGCAGATATTGAGGAAGGGGACGAAGCGGTCGCGTATCTTTTGCAACTCCTGCGCGTACTCCTCGTCTGTATATTCCAGATGCTTGAAGGTGCGGGCGGCGTCCACATAGTTGCCCGGATTGATGCGTACCTTCTCCACATACTGTGCCGCTACGTCGGCCACCTTCGGGTTGAAGTGGATGTCGGCCACCAGCGGAACCATATATCCGTCCTGGCGCAGTGCGGCGTTGATGTTCATCAGATTTTCCGCTTCCTTGATGCCTTGTGCCGTGAGGCGCACGTATTCTCCTCCTGCATCTACAATCCGTTTAGCTTGTGCCACGCAGGCTTCGGTATCCTGTGTGGCGGTGTTCGTCATACTCTGTATGCGTATAGGATTGGAGCCGCCCATAGGGGTGGCTCCAATGTTTACTTCTGATGTTTCCCGACGGGAATAGTTGAATAAATCCACGATATTTAGTGATTAGTGGTTAGTGATTAGTGATTAACGATTGGTGATATATAAAACTACTATAGTACAGCCTGCTTATCACTAATCACTAACCACTAATCACCCCTTATTTAGTTCGTTTTAAATTCGTACTTCACCTCTTTCAGTTCCTCGTTCGCCTTTACGATTTTCTTTTTCAGTCCTTCTTTGTAGGCAGCGAAGGTTTCGGCAAGGTTTTCGTCGCTCAAAGCCAACATCTGTATGGCAAGAATGGCGGCGTTCATGGCACCATTGATGGCAACTGTAGCTACGGGGATTCCGGGAGGCATCTGGATGATAGAATAGAGTGCATCTACGCCATCCAGCACAGAACCTTTAACGGGAACTCCGATAACGGGCAGTGTCGTGTTGGCTGCGATGACTCCGGGCAGTGCGGCGGCCATGCCGGCTGCTGCAATAATCACTTTTACACCGCGTCCGCGGGCATTCTTGGCAAAATCTTCTACTGCTTCCGGCGTGCGGTGGGCAGAGAGAGCGTTCATTTCGAACGGTACATGTAAATCATTCAGCAGTTGAGCCGCCTTTTCCATAACGGGAAGGTCGGAGGTACTGCCCATGATGATGCTTACTAATGGAGACATAATTATTTAGTTATTAGTGGTTAGTGATTAGTGATTAGTAAGCTGATATTGCGCAGCCGACTAATCACTAATCACTAATAGTTAATCGTTAATCAACGCTTTATAGGCGGCAGCATCCAGCAGGGAGTCGAAGTCGGCATCAGCATCCGGTTTCATCTTGATGAGCCAGCCTTCGCCGTACGGGTCTTTGTTTACCAGCTCCGGTTGGTCGGCAAGGGCTTCATTCTGTTCCAGAATCTCACCGCCTACGGGCAAGAAAAGGTCTGAAATGGTTTTCACTACTTCGATGGTTCCGAACACCTCATCGGCAGCCAGCGTTTCGCCTTCGGCCTGGATATCTACAAATACGATATCACCCAGTTGTGACTGAGCATAATCGGTGATTCCTACATAAGCTACATCGCCTTCAAGGCGTATCCACTCGTGTTCTTTGGTGTACTTTACATTTTCCGGGAAGTTCATAATCATATTATTTTAAAGGTTAATACTATATTAAGTATAAATTATCAACTATTAATTATTCATTACGCCTGTGATTCTTTTCACTCTCAACTTCTTTCAGAAGAGGAAAATACGGAACAGGATATTGCTCAGTGGATGAAGCACCAATAAGGAACAAATCAATCCGACGGCAAAACCTACCAGTACTTCTCCTAACGTATGATGTTGCAAAATGATGCGTGCCGTGCCCAAAACGCCTGCAATGAGGATGAACAGGCACAACCACCAGATAGGGTTGTAGCCAAACAGGGCGCTGAAAGAAACCAGTCCGCCTACGATGGCTCCCACGCCTGCCATGTGCTCGCTCAGCTTCCATTTCAGGTTGACGATGATGCAGATAACCATCATGATGAGGGCGGCAAGAATAATCCCCGTCATGTACCAGGGGATGTTGAGCCGGTGCATCATCACCAGGCAGAATACATATGAGGTTATGGTGAGCATAAACGGCATGAAGCGCCGTTTGCGTTCGCCCAGGTCTTCCGGGCTGAAACCGTTGATCTTGCGGAACAGGAAGATGGTGAGTGTCGGCATGAGGATGGTGAAGCAGTATACTACTCCCAACACAATCAGCTTATACTGGATAGGCATGATGCGCAGATATGAGAACAGGAATAAAATCAGGAATGCCAGGAAAGGGATGGAAAACGGCGTGAATACGGCCGAAATCACCCGGGCTGTCCTTATTAAGGTTCTGTCTGCTACGATATGTTGTTCTTCCATGAATTGAATTCTCAAATTAATAATTAATAATTAAAGAATGAAAAGGAGCCGCACGGCTTTCATTCTTTCACTTTTTCATTCTTTCATTATCTCCTCAGCCTTGCCACAGGTATATTCAATTGTTGCCTGTATTTGGCCACGGTACGGCGGGCTATCGGATAACCTTTCTCTTTCAGTATTTCCGTTAGTTCATCGTCCGTATAGGGTTTCTTTTTATCTTCGTTGTCAATGCATTCCTTCAGAATCTTCCGGATTTCGCGTACGGACATTTCTTCGCCGTCTTCGGTGACGTAGCCGTCGCTAAAGAAGAATTTCAGTGAATAGATGCCGTAGTTGGTCTGCACATACTTGCTGTTGCTGACGCGGGAGATGGTCGAAATGTCCAGCCCGGTACGTTCTGCAACATCTTTCAATATCATGGGGCGGAGCAACGACTCGTCTCCTTCAAGGAAGAAAGGGCGTTGCAGGTCGATGATGGCTTGCATGGTGGTCATCAGCGTATTTTGGCGTTGCTTTACGGCGTCAATGAAGCCTTGTGCCGCATCCATTTTCTGTTTCAGGAACATCATGGCTTCTTTGGATTCCTTCGACTGGTTCGCCTTGTTCTTGGTGTGCTCCTCCACCATTTCGGTGAAGTCGCGGCTCATGCGCAGTTCCGGCACGTTGCGGTTGTTCAGGGTCAGACCGATGGTGCCGTCATCGTAAGTGTCCACGATGAAGTCGGGGATAATCTGCTGCATATTGCGGCCGATGGCTTCACCCAGGGATGCGCCCGGACGCGGATTCAGTTTGCAGATTTCCTTGATGGCCTGTTCAAAAGCGTCTTCTTCCAGACCGAGCTTCTGTTGTATCTTGTCCCAATGCTTGCGGGTGAATTCCTCGTAGCATTCGGAGATGATGGCTTCTTCTATATAAAGTAAAGGGTTGGGGGTGAAGTGCTGCTGCTCTATCTTACGGTGAATCTGGATGAGCAAACACTCTTGCAGGCTGCGGGCGCCCAGTCCGGGAGGGTCAAAGTCCTGAATGACTTTCAATGCTTCATCCAGTTCTTCCGGGGTACATTCGATACCGGCGTAGATGGCAAGTTCGTCGCAGATGCTGTCCAGTGATTTACGCAGCAAACCGTCGTCGTCCAGTGAGCCGATCAGATATTCCGCCAGTTCGCGCTGGTGGTCGGTCAGGTTGCGTTCGCCCAACTGCTCTTTCAGGGTTTCGTAGAAAGATATGGCATCGGAGAAAGGTATCTCTTCTGCTTGTTCGCCTTTGCTGCGGTTGTTTTCCTGCAATTTATAGTCGGGGATGTCGTCTTCACTCAGATAGTCGCTCAATGAGTCGTACTCATTGGCTCCGTTTTCTTCGGCAGAACCATCTGCGTCCGGACTGTCAGAAAAGTCATCGCTTGCCGTATCCTCTTTCCCTTCTTCCAGGGCGGGATTTTCCAGAAGTTCCGCATGTATACGGTCTTCCAGCTCTACGGCAGGCAACTCCAGTAGTTTGACTACCAGAATTTGTTGAGGCGATAATGTCTGTACCTGCTGTTGCGCCTGAGTTTGTACTTGTCTGGAACCTTGTGCCATACTAAATTCTTTTCTTTTACTCGCCACAAAGATAATGCAAACTGAGACAGAATAAAATGAACTCGTTCATTTTTTATGCCGGGGTGCAGCTTATCTTCGCACTTTCTGCAAAAATAGTGAATAGTTCGGGAACGCGAAATGTTCTCGGCATAAGTTTTTCATGCAAGCATGAAAGTAATGCACTTAATTTGCATAATCTTTGCTAAAAGCGAAGATAAGCTGCACCTCAACATTAAAAATAAGCAAGCTTATTTTGTACTGCTTTCGGTTTGCATTATCTTTGCGAATATCAACTAAAAAAATAGCGACATCATGTTTGATAAAGAAACTTATGTGCAGCGCAGAGCCCTGCTGAAAAAAAATATCGGCTCCGGAGTATTGTTGTTCCTGGGAAATGATGAACAGGGATTAAATTACGAGGATAATGCTTTCCGCTATCGTCAGGATTCCACCTTCCTTTACTATTTTGGCTTGTCCTTTGCCGGACTTTCTGCCATAATTG
Source organism: uncultured Bacteroides sp. (assembly GCA_947071285.1). Classification (GTDB taxonomy): domain Bacteria; phylum Bacteroidota; class Bacteroidia; order Bacteroidales; family Bacteroidaceae; genus Bacteroides. The sequence goes on from CAMTFK010000183.1 coordinate 7,855, forward strand.
ATGTAGACGAAGATAAAGAAATCATCTTCGGAGATGAATTGACTATCGACCATATCGTGTGGATGGGCACGCAACCTACCCTGAAAGAGAAAAGTGAACGGGTAGGCATCAGAGAAACACAACCCTCGGCCGAGATTGTCAGCTACTTGCACAAGGCTGTACAAAAAGGGCAGACGGTACACTATCTGCCTCCTTATCGTCCTGAACATAAGCTGAAACTGATGGACTGGCTGGGCATTCCACCTGCACGCCAGGAGGGCTCAGTGCCGTTTATCCGTGCGGTGGTGGCTCAACGTAACTATAAATCTGCCGAAGAAATAGTAGAGATAGAAAAGGCATGCGACGTTACTGCCGACATGCACATCAAAGCTATGGAAGTGATTCGTCCGGGTATGTACGAATATGAGGTAGTGGCAGAGATGAACCGTGTGGCGGAGATGAATAACTGCGAGCTTTCTTTCCCGACGATTGCGACGATTAACGGCCAGACTTTGCATAATCATTATCATGGCAATAAGATTAAACCGGGCGATTTGTTTCTGATTGATGCCGGAGCTGAACTCCCGTCGGGCTATTGCGGCGATATGTCGTCTACCGTGCCTGCCGATAAGACATTTACTTCGAAACAGCGTGCTGTCTATGAAATTCAGAATGCCATGCATCTGGAATCTGTGAAGGCGCTCCGTCCGGGTATTCCTTACATGGAGGTTTATGACTTGTCCGCCCGTGTTATGGTGGAAGGTCTGAAAGGACTGGGACTAATGAAGGGGAATGCGGACGATGCGGTTCGCGAAGGTGCTCATGCGTTGTTCTATCCTCATGGTCTGGGACATATGATGGGACTGGATGTTCACGATATGGAGAACCTGGGTGAAGTCTGGGTAGGATATGATGGTCAGCCTAAGAGTACGCAGTTCGGACGCAAATCGCAACGTCTTGCCATTCCTCTGGAACCGGGCTTTGTACATACCGTTGAGCCGGGCATTTATTTCATCCCCGAACTGATTGATATGTGGAAAGGGGAAAAGAAATTCATGGACTTCATCAACTACGACAAAGTGGAAGAGTATCGCGACTTCGGCGGCATCCGCAACGAGGAGGATTATCTTATCACTGAAACCGGTGCCCGCCGCTTAGGCAAGAAGATACCGTTGACGCCGGAAGAGGTGGAGGCTTTGAGATAAAATAGAATTATTAAGAAGTAGTTTTGTAAATGATAATTTAGCAGTGTGATATGTGGAGTAACTTCATTCCCCTCCTCCAGTCGGAGGAGGGGTGCCCAAA
>CAMTFK010000184.1 GCA_947071285.1 uncultured Bacteroides sp.
TTCCATGAACTCGTCATAGCTCCGTACGCCATCGCGGATGACCGCCTGATAATACTCCACTCCCATTATCTTTTCCGTTTCGGGCGTCTCGTTTTTCAGTCTTAGGATAACTTTCCGCGTTTCATCCGTCAGGACGGCAGTGAGACGTTCGGCAAACTTCTCGAAAAAGCCATCGTAACGGGAGCCTTTCAGAATATGAATCATGTCTATCTGCCAAAGGTCATTCCGTGCATCCCTGTACCAGGCATGCCACTCCAGACATGCTTCGGAAGTATCCAGCAGATTCACATGTTCTATCTTCCGGATGGACTTATTTTCACCCAGCTTCATCATTGCCTGGAAACTGTCGGACAGGCTGAATGATGGGGTATAAATATGGAAATCGATGTCCAGATGCTTCATCAGCAACCCGGTTTTCAATGAACCCACCAGGTTAACTTCCGCACCAATACTCTCCCATATCGGGATGATACGGGCGTCTTCTATTACTTTCCAAGCTCTCTGCTGGTTCCATTCGGCAATATCAAGAATATCCATTTTCTGTGTTTTCAAGTGAGTTCGCAAAAGTAGAAAAAAGGACGGATATATAGCTATAAATAGCTATTTAATAATTCAACAAACCGGACTAACTTTGCCACCCTTTCTGAACTTTTCATTCAATAATAAGGGCTTATGACATTCAATCAAACAGAAAAACAAGAGAAAGAGTATTTACAACGAGTTATCGGCATCATTCACGATACAATCAACCATACCGACAGCTCGGTGAAAGAGCATGTGGAAACGTTGCAGGAGTACAAAGATTATATCTGGTCCAATAAAGATATTGATCCGCATGAGATACGCTCTATGCGCGAAAGTATATTGAACCACTATGCACTGGGCGAAAGCGTTATTCATAAGCGCAGTCGCTTGGGCAGGATATTGGATATTCCCTATTTCGGAAGAATTGATTTCAGGGAGAAGAAGGATGGAAGCAGGACAATGCCTGTTTATATAGGAATACATACCTTCTATGATGCCCAAAACAAGATGAATCTGATTTATGACTGGAGGGCGCCCATAGCTGGAATGTTCTACGACCATGAATTGGGAGAAGCGAGTTATTCGTCTCCGGCAGGCGAGGTGAACGGAGAGATTTCACTCAAACGCCAATACCGCATCCGAGGTGGCAAGATGGAGTATATGATTGAAAGTTCCCTGACCGTCCATGATGATATTCTGCAAAAGGAACTCAGCAGTAATTCGGACAACAAGATGAAGAATATCGTCACCACCATCCAGCGGGAACAGAACCGGATTATCCGTAACGAAGATGCACACGCGCTTATCATACAGGGAGTGGCAGGTTCCGGAAAGACGTCTATTGCCCTGCATCGCATCGCTTACCTGCTTTATACACTGAAAGGGACGATTTCCTCCAAAGAGATACTGATTATTTCTCCCAATAAAGTCTTTGCCGATTACATATCGAATGTACTTCCCGAACTTGGCGAGGAGAGCGTGCCGGAAATCAGTATGGAACAGATTCTCTCGAAAGTACTTGATGATAAATACAAATACCAGAATTTCTTCGGGCAGGTGACAGAGTTGCTCGAAAAGCCTAATCATGATTTTATCGAGCGGATCAGATATAAATCTTCATTTGAGTTCATTTCACGGCTCGACAAGTTCATTCTTTATATGGAGAATCATTACTTCAAAGCGGCAGATGTAAAACTCACCAAACATATCACGATTCCATCCGAATTCATCGACGAGCAGTTCAGGCGGTTCAATCGCTATCCGATGCGGCAACGGTTTGAGACCATGACAGAGTATATTCTGGATATGCTGACCGTGAAGTATTACTTCACAGTTACCACTGCGGTGAGAAACTTGTTGAAGAAGGAAATAAAGAATATGTTTGCGGGCAATAATGATATTCAAATCTATAAAGATTTCTTTGAATGGATGGGGAAGCCTCAACTATTCAAACTACGCAAAAACCGGACATTGGAGTATGCCGACTTAGCTCCACTGGCATATTTGCGCATGGCATTGGATGGAAATAGCGTACAATCGGGCGTCAAGCATCTTTTGATAGATGAAATGCAGGATTACTCCCCTATTCAGTATAAAGTCATTCAGAAACTTTATCCCTGTCGCAAAACGATTCTCGGGGACGCCTCCCAGTCGGTCAATCCTTATGGTTCGTCAACCGCGGACATGATACGGAAGTCATTCGGCACGGGAGAGATTATGAAGCTTTGCAAAAGTTATCGCTCTACGATTGAGATTACAGGCTTCGCACAGAAGATTCAAGCCAACAATGAACTTGAACCCGTTGCACGGCACGGGGAACAGCCTCAGGTTCTGTCATTCGGGAATGTGGAAGATGAGTTTTCCGGCATTACAGATTTGGTATCTATCTTCAGAAAGTCTAATTATCAATCACTGGGGATAGTATGCAAAACAGAGGCGCAAGCGCAGGAACTTGCTGCAAAACTTCAGATGCATGGGCAGGATGTATATTTCCTATCGAGCCAAAGCTCCGCTTTTGTGAAGGGTATCATTGTCACTTCATCCCACATGGCGAAGGGACTGGAATTTGATGAGGTAATTGTTCCTCAGGTTGATGCAGGGAATTATAATTCGATGATTGATAAAAGTATGCTTTATGTGGCAGTGACGAGGGCGATGCATAGGCTGACGCTGACTTATGGCGGAGGAAGAAGTGAGTTTATCATAGGGGTATAATCAGAAAATGACGATTAATAGCAAAAATAAAAGTATTTTCCAGATTCTTTCCAGATTCTCCCTTTACATTTGCAATATCATAATAAACCAAAGTATTAATTATTAAAGATAGAAGAATATGAAAAAGTTAATTTTGTTATTAGTATGTATGTTCACAATGCACACAATGGTCATGGCGGATAATGATAAACCCATCCAGGTAAACCAACTCCCTGCAAAGGCACAGACGTTTATCAACACTTATTTCAAAGACCATAAGGTGGCATTGGCAAAAGAAGAAAGCGGAATGTTCTATAAGAGCTACGATGTAGTCTTCACCAACGGCGAAGAAATAGAGTTTGATAAAGCAGGAGAATGGAAAGAAGTGAAATGCCGTCAGAGTGAAGTTCCTGCCCAGATTATCCCGGAAGCCATCCGTAATTATGTAAAGGAAAACTATCCGGATGCAAGAATCCTACAGATTGAGCTTGACAAGAAAGAGTATGAAATCAGATTATCCAACCGTTTGGAAATCACGTTCGATTCAAAGATGAGGGTGATTGATATTGATGACTAAATCAAAGATATATTTCCGTTTCGTTACTGCTGTAACAGTTACAGCGGTAACGAAACGAAATAACAACTGTTTGTATTAAGTCTCAAAGCTGTTTTAAAACTCAAATACAACAGCACAATGTTTCGTCATAAATCCACACTGTTCCAACGTCCTGCGTGAAGCCACATTATCGGCAGCACAACCGGCAACAGGCATATATCCAGCTTTCAGGCACGTCTCTTTCAGATGAGAAATAATCATCACGGCATACCCCTGCCTGCGAAATGCCGGATTCACCCACATACCCACATCAAAAATGTCCTTATCAGGAAGCACCCGGATAAGATAACCGCAGCCTATGAGTGCTCCACCCTTCTCATACATCAATATCATACGGTTTGAAACGGTATAATTCAACTCTTCGGGAGATTCGTACAAATCGCTGTCATGAGTCAGCAGCAACGGAATATCAATTTCTTTTGCCTTACGAACGGTTACGCCATCCGGCAAAGGCATCACAATTTCGTCAGTGAAGAAGCGGAACAGAATACCGCCTATTTTGCAGGACCGGCAGAATGTGTGGCAACACGTCATAAACAAATCATCGAAAGACTTACAGAAAGCACTTTTAATCTGAAACTCTTCCAACATCCTTCCGAAGATTTCTTCTTTCCGGGCAAACATCTTGTCGAGTAGATAGAATTCAACCAATTGTCCGTCTTCCGAACAAATGAAGTACCCTACCCTTTCTCCATCCGCTTCAATGACGAAACAGGCTCCTTTCGCAACAAGCCACTCGCAATGTAACTCTTGCGGATAACGCAGAGAAGCTAAATATCGCTCCCGCAAATCACGAAGCGACGCCAACGGCACATTTTTAAATTCAGTCATAGGTCCATTTTTGCTAAAGATACGAAAGTTTTCCCGATACAGAAAAATTACTTCACTAAATCAATGTAATCTCCATATCCTTCCGCCTGCATCTTGTCCTTTGGAATGAACCGCAGGGAAGCACTGTTAATGCAATAGCGCAAACCGCCTTTATCTGCCGGGCCGTCTGTAAAAACATGACCTAAATGGGCGTCACCCGTAGAACTGCGAACTTCCGTGCGCACCATACCGTGAGAGGTATCCACTTTCTCCTGAATGAGTTTACGGTCGATAGGCTTTGAAAAGCTGGGCCAGCCGCAACCGGAATCAAACTTATCGGTAGAGACAAACAAAGGCTCGCCTGTAGTCACATCTACATAAATGCCGGGACGATGTTCATTCCAATAAGGATTATGGAAAGCCGGTTCGGTTGCATTTTTTTGAGTCACGGCATATTGTTCTGCTGTGAGCTGCGAACGCAAAGCGGCATCATCCGGTTTGCGATAAACAGCCACAGGCTTCTTCGGCATTTTTGCTTTACGCGCCAGTTCGAATAATTCCGGATGGATATGGCAATAGCCTCCCGGATTCTTGTCTAAATAATCCTGATGATAGTCTTCTGCCAGATAGAAGTTTTCCAAAGGCTTAACTTCTACTGCCAACGGACGGGTATAAGCCGCAGCCAGGCGGTTGACAGTTTCCTGAATGAGCGGTAAATCTGCCGGGTCGGTATAATAGATACCTGTACGATACTGGGTGCCACGGTCATTTCCCTGACGGTTCACACTGGTAGGATCTATCGTTTTGAAATAAAGGTCTATCAGGAAAGGCAGATCCACTTTTGCCGGATCGTACTGCACCTTTACGGTTTCTGCAAAATCCGTGGTGCCGGTACACACCTGTTTATAGGTTGGATTGGCTATATTTCCGTTGGCATAGCCCACTTGCGTAGCTTCCACACCTTCAATCAGTTTCAGGAAATGTTCGGTTCCCCAAAAGCATCCCCCTGCCAGATAAATTTCTTTAGTTGACTTCATATCTTTTCTCCTTTCTGCCTGCTCTGTCCGGTTATTGGCACAAGCGAGGCAACTTATTAACAATACAAAAGCGAATATTAGTTGTTTCATATCCTACCCCCTCTCCTGACGATTCTTATGTTTCCGTTATATAATAACAATGCAACGGGCTGTATAGTTGGTCAGGGAGTGTAGTTTATTTCCGCCTTCCGCGCCTGTGAGTGCTGAAACTGACGGGCTATTTTAAACTCCTTGCCTTCTTTCAGCAGATAAGAACCTGTCTGCTTGAACCAGAAACCGACATGGGCGTCGATGCATTGCCGGCGGATATCTAGCACCCAATCGTAATCGCATACACGGACTTCCCTGCCGGATTCTCCCCCGGCTACAACCTGTTCCACCCATGTACCCAGTTCTCCACGGAAGTCTATCCGGCTGAGAAGCGGCTCGCAGATGATAATCTTATGTTTTATGGGAGCAGCCTTATAGATAGGCAGGCGGTAGTCAACCCGGTCCTGGTTCTCCATGGTGCAGCAGATGGTGACATTATCATACCCCTCACCCCAGTCAGCGGGCAGGCAGGCACTCAGTCTGTCGATGCGTTTCGTGATAAAAAGGAAATGAAGGTCCTGACGTATTCGCATCATCTCCCACGCTTCGGGACGCCATTCGTCGGCATCCTCCACCAGAAAATCGGAAGTGAAACAGGTATAGACCATATTGCCCGAAGGTATCTTATAAGTCTTGTTCTTTTTCTGCTGCAAAGGCAGGTCGAACTTCTCCGTTTTCGTCACGACGGAACTATCCTTGCCATATTTACCATCCGTGCGGTAGACATAGCAGTGCTGGCAACCTGTGCTGAACTTATGACAGCCATGCCAGGGATTCCACATGGATGATTTTTTAGCTATTTGTAACATCTGCCAATCACCATTTCTTTTCGTGTTCCACCCGTGTTCCGTCAGCCGTAGAGTACTGTTGCAAAGAGTGTTCGCGAGACTGAATTACCATATATACCATAGCCTCATCCGAAAAGTTAGCCATCCCCCTGATACCTCTGGGTGCCACACGGATAACGCTTCCCTCGGAAATAGGAAAACAATCATCATCTACCTGAAAATAGCCTGCACCTTTTAATATAATGTATGTTTCCTCGTTCTGCTCATGCACATGAAAATAGGATAAATCGGTATGCGGAGGAAGGCTGTTGAAAGAAATCTCCGTACCGGTTGCCTTCGTCACTTCTTTCAGGAAAGCTTTGCCTTCTATAATCCGTCCGCTGACAGGATGCACCAGAGTATGCTCCATCAGTTCGTCCATACTACCGATATTCACAGCGGTATAATTCTCATTTTCAGATATTACCTTTGTCGTTTCCATAACCGTTTCTTTTTAGAATTAGAATGTATCACAAAGTTATGCATTGCCCGCATTCAAAACAGAAACCAGCTTCTTTTTTATGGAACTTTTACATGCACCACAAAAAGAAATCGTATTTTTGAAACCGAATATCCGGGTTGAATTTAAAGAGGAAGAATATGGAAACAATTATCAGGCAAGTCAGGCAGTGTCTACAGAAGATGACCTGGTGCAGAAAGGTTACGGCTGGATGCTGAAAGCGGCAAGTGAAGCTTATCAGAAAGAGGTCTTCGATTTTGTAGTCAGCCATAGGGCAACTATGCCACGGACAGCACTAAGGTATGCCATTGAGAAAATGCCACAGGAGTTGAGAAAAGAAGCAATGAAAAAGGAGTAAGTATGAATATTGAAGAATATCGGGAGTATTGTTTAAGTATCAAAGGGGTAACTGAGAGTTTTCCCTTTGATGAGCATACACTTGTCTATAAAATTATGGATAAGATGTTTACTTTTGCCCCATTGAATCCCAAAGAAGGACGTTTCTGGGCAGATACGAAATGCGACACCACCAGATCGGCAGAACTGATGGAGCAGTATAACGGTATTTCATTCGGCCCCTACTCCGATAAGAAATACTGGATTACCATCTATCTGGAAAGTGATGTACCGGATAGTCTTATAAAGGAATTAATTAATCATTCCATAGAAGAGGTGGTTAAGAAATTGCCTAAGAAGAAGCAGGAAGAATATTATGCCACATTAAGATAATGGGAACCATAACTACAATTGCCCCTTGTGGCATCAACTGCACGTTATGCCACGCCTTTCAGGACGTAAAAAAGAAGTGCCCCAGTTGCAGAAGTATCACCGGGATAATTCGTAAAAGCTGCCTGAACTGCGCCATATCTAACTGTGATAAGAAAGCAAACTACTGCTTTGAATGCATGGAATTCCCTTGCAAGCGACTGAAATATTTAGATAAGCAATACCGACTAAAATACAAGATGAGTATTCTTGAAAATCTCGATTACATCAAGCAGAAAGGAGAAGAGGCATTTATTGCCAGTCAAAGCCAGAAATATACTTGTCCGGATTGCGGCAAACTAAGAACCGTACATTATGAATATTGCATCTATTGCAAACAGGAAAAGAAGAAATAACCTTCCGGATCCCCCTTCCGGATGCCTGAGGTAGTTTCAAGTCTTTTCTCTATGACTATCAGATACGTTTGTTCCAATCCCGATTCTTCAAATAGAAATAGGAAAGAAGCAGCAACATACCTCCATAAATATACTCGCTGGTCCAGGCTACGGCCACATCTACCTTGAAGTACATAACCATGACGACAACATAAACGACATAAACAGCAATCGTCATCAACATGATTCTCATGGACTGGTTCGTGTTTCCTGTTCCTGAAACCGCATTGAACAAGACTAATCCTGGGGCCGAAAGGAAATATCCCACCAACATGACGTAGGTAGTAGGCAAAGCTGCCTGCACAAGTTCCCCATTGTTTGTATAAATCTGCAACAGGACAGTTGGAAATAAAGCGGCCAGCAGCAAGAACGGAATTCCAATCAGATAAGTCAGCTTTATCGCCCGCCTGCATGCAAGCCGGATTTCACTTTTATCTTTGCCACTTCCCAAGAGATTACTAACCATAGAACTGGCCGTATCGGCAAATGCAAAAATCACCATAAAGAAGCAAGTGTTGATGCTGCGCATGATATTAGCTATCGCCAAAGAACGCTCACCCAAATGCTCTATCGCGATGAAAAACAGAAACCATTGCGATGGAAATAGTATGGATTGGAGCATCGTCCAACAAGAAATACTCCAAATCCGCTTGAACTCCGACAGCCGGAAAGCGAACCGCTGAAACAAGGCATATTTCTTTTTATCCACTTTCAACCAAGTATATACTACGTAAAACAGCAAAGACACCAATTCCGCCAGTGATGAACCAATAGCTGCCCCCGCAATGCCTAGTGCCGGAAAACCGAGCTTTCCGAATATAAGAATATAATTGAAAACAACGTTACTGAGCACCATCACGACAGAGTTAAGCGTCAGCGTGCGTGTTTCGGTAATACCGATGTAGAAAGCGCGAAACAGAATAGCGATAAAAGAGAAGAAAAGCCCGTATCTTCTCCATTCCAGATAAGAAGCTGCGGCAGCATAAACCTGATCGGAAGAAATCAGTCGGCCGAGAATATGCGTTGTGATATAGTCGCACAAGAAAAACATGACAGTGGCCAATGCCAACAGGAAAAAGGCACCTTGCATGAATATTCCGCCAATTTCACCATACTTCTGTTCACCATTTCTACGCGCTATCAGTATCTGAACCCCAATGCTAAATCCAAACCCAAGCATATAAATAGCCATATAGAGCACACCCGCCAGCGCAGATGCTCCCAACTCCACTTCGCCTACATGACCTAAGAATGCCGTATCCGTAACATTTATCATGTGTTCCATCAGCAAGCTGATGAGAATAGGATACGCAATTAACCAGATTTGCTTATAGCTGAAATTCATATATATAAGAGCAGTTCAGAGGATATCCCCCTTGTGGAGCATATCCTCTGTTGATATCAGAAATCAA
>CAMTFK010000185.1 GCA_947071285.1 uncultured Bacteroides sp.
CTTCTCCGTCAATAAACTCACGGATGGCACTCTGGCGTTCCAGTTCGCGGGCGAAAAAAAGGAAGACGGGCTCCCATTCACCACGATAAGCCATCCCCTTAATTAGAGCAGATAAAACAGACATGTCCATTTCAAATAAATCGGCTTGTTGGTAAGCTTCTGTCAGATAGGTATACAATTGCTCACGAACTGTCAAATTGGGAATACCCAAAACGGTATCACCTTGGTAAACGCCTTGTATGGATAGCATGCCGAAGTAGAACAATAAGCTCTTGAAATTCTCCGTATCAGTCATCTTTTCAGCAGGAAAGGAAGTGGAGATTTGCGCCGTTATACTGCCTTCCGCTATAATTTGTTGAATAACGGAAGCATTCATCCCGAATGTCTTGTCTATCTGCACCAGATGCCGGAGCTTATTGTAATCCGTACGGATATTATTGTCGACCATCATTTCCGGAGGTAACTGCTGTTGCAGATAGCTGTTCAGAAAATAGAGAGTCATGTCCGAATTGAACATCCGTTCCTCCAACTTACGGGAGGAGAAGCAGTAATTATCATACCACGGCTTCATTATCTCCACCAGTCCATCCACCGTAACATCCTCCGGCAATACACCTTCATCTTTGTAATAAGTAATCATCTCCCGTACTTCACCTTCACTGAATCCGATGATGTCGTTGAACTGCGGAAGCATGCTAATGTTCGTGCCGATATTAAAACCGCTTGTCACGTCGTCCATTGTAATAGGGCTTACACCCGTGATAAAAAGGCGCTCTACGGCAGCATCAGCATTGGAAGTGGAAGCTTTCACTACATTAAAGAAGCTACGGATAAAACCATCACCATGCATTCTCTTCTTGTAATTATCCTGACTATAGGAAGAAAGAATGGTATTGGTAAAGTTGTCATACTCGTCAATCATCAGGTAGATGCGTGGACAATTCGTGCGACTGAGGTACTGTTTCAACGAAGAAAGCATTTGTCCGGGATCCGTTTCCTCCCGTTTGACCACCTCCCAAACCTCGCTGCCCATCAGGTGCTCATATTTCAGGATGAAGTCTTTCATCACCATGCAGCAGTATTCCCCAAATTTCTGTTCTACCTCATCCAGCCGTGCCTTGACTTCGGAGAAGTTGAAACGCAGAACCAGGTAGCTGTTATGCCGCTTTGTCGAATGTTGCCCGATATATAGTTCTCCAAACAGTTCCTCAAATCTATCGGCGTAATCGATGCTGTAGTACGCCTCCAGCATGGCCAGAAATAGTGACTTACCGAACCGTCGGGGACGAATCAAAAACAAGTAGGGAGGTTGCCGTTCCAGCATTTCGATGAAACGGGTCTTGTCCACATAGTAGTAATCCTCGCGCATGACACGGGGAAAGTCTGATATTCCGTAAGGTAATGCTTTCATAACAGTTCAACTTTTAACGATTCCACAAAGCAAAGGTAACAAAAATGATTGCAACTACCACAAAGACCCGGAAATAGTTGCAAAAGAAGACAACAACTCGTAATACATTGCCGTTTTTATAAACGACAATTCAGTTGTGCTACCGCTTCAGGCAACAATATATTTTCTTTTCCATTGTCCAACGGCGGATGTTTCAGAAACAGAACAGGGATGATTTCTTTATTCTGCGCAAACGGCAGTTTACTGGCTTTTTCTACAAGTTGCTTCATCAACATTTCTGAATTCTCTTTTTCAGTCCACTTGCATTCTCCAACCAACAAGTGTTTCTTGTCTTCTGACAACGCTACTACGTCAAGTTCTATTCGCTCCGTTTCCGACACATTTCCCCACCAACGTGCTGCAATGTCCCACATTTGGCTGAATAGATTGTTTCCATTGACCAAATCCCTGCATATTTTTCCCAAATGCAGCAAAACATACCTTGGGAACTCCGCTACTATTCGTTGTTCCCCCCGTTTAACATGCCCTAGGCCTATTAATGAACGGTTAGGTATGATGAAACGATAGTTGTGATGATCCGCACAGAATCAAATGATATCCGATTCAATGGCTCTGCGCAATCTACGTTGTTCTTCACTTCTATCTACAAATTTCACACTCCAATTATTATGTTTTGAAAACATAATGTTTCTAAAACATAATACCAAGTAAGCTCTTCTATTTATTTGGCATTAATAGTAAAAAGGAAGATTGGCAACAACCATCGTCGCAAAAACCTCAACCGATACCACCATTTCGCCTTTTTCAACCAGTGTGCATCGCGACAGTCCTGTGTTGTACCGTCAGGACGATGGATGGTTCTTAATAAACCGATAATATCCTCCCGCTTCACCCGCTCGATGCGAGCCACATTTCCGTCACCCAGCATCAAGCAGTCATCACCTTCCCGGCCAATATACCGGTGAATCATATACCGACCTTCCCAACAGTAGAAAGGGCAGCACCAGGCAGGCAGTTCTCCTTCGGCCGGACAAGGTACTACCTCAACCAAGTCTATCCCTCCCCTGATAAAAGGATACATGCTTTGTCCGCCAATAAGGAGTTTCACCGTTTGTCCTTGCTTTAGTGCCTCGGCTGCTCCGGCAAAGAAGTCGTTGGACACCGTTATTTTTCGCATACGCCAAAGATTGTTTCGTAGGAAAGGCGAGCCGCAGCTGCATTGGGTAGACAAGCCAAATGATAAACCGGTACGGTAGAAAGTAAAGAGCTCAAAATACTGCTGATAGAATCGTACAAAGCATCATCATAGGCAAAGCAGGGTGGACATGAAGGATGGAGTGCACCATACCCCTGGGCTACTTTCAGTCTTTCTATTTTATTATAAGGCGCCTGAGACAATCGTACACAGGCTGCCAACGGATAACTTTCGCTCTTATAACAAGGTGTTTTTCCACTCCACGGACTGCCATACACCCACGGTTTCCCATCAATGATACGAATAATGGGGCTGTCATCATTCAGTAGAACGGCTCCCTCTATATTTTCACGCCACAGGCGGGTATGTGTACTTTTTCCCGTACCGCTCTCACCCAGAAAAAGCACGGTTTTCCCGCCATATTGAATGACACTGGTGTGAATTGCCACAGTTTCAAGAGACGCCGTTGCTACTCCGTAGGCAATCCAGCAGGCAAAGCGCAACAATACGGGGGTAAGGTTACCACTAAAATAAACCGTACTTCCCTTTTTCTCCATCCATAAGTGCAGCGACTCGTTATTCGGAAGAATCATGTTGAAAGCATACCCGCCGGAATAATATCCGAAACAGCTTACAACACCTTCATTTTCATGACGATATAGCACTTCTTTCAATGTTGGTGCTTGAGTTGTAGTTGTTCTAAACCGACATACAGGTTCGTCATTGGTTTCCACCTTAAACACTGCAAAACCATCCAACATATCCATTGCTTTCACCAATCTGTCGCCTTCCACCCGGATGCGATGTCCAGCTATCAAATAGTCTTGTTTCATTACTTTATTCTATTATCATTTATTCTTGTTGTGTACTATTTTACAGGTGTCCAGATCAAGAATACGCTCGCAAAAAGCTAATGAACTTTCTCGATGGGCAATGACAATCAAAGTAAGTTCACGATGTTGTGACGACAACATCTGCAGAGCATGGTTAATTTCCTGCTCCGTTCTACTGTCTAAGGCTGAAGTCGCTTCATCAAAAAACAAGACCTCAGCCTCCTTGTAGAGTGCTCGTGCAATCCCGATCCGTTGTTTCTGACCGCCGGATAAACGACTGCCATATTCACCTAATGGCGTGTCCAATCCTTGGGGTAATTCATCTACCCACTCCTTGAGTTGTACCTGTTCTAATACCTGAATCACTCTTTTTCGGTCAGCCTGCGGTTGCCCCAGCGCTATATTATCGGCGAGTGTGCCCTCTATGATGAATATCTCTTGCGGTACATATCCTACCAGTTTATGCCATTCACTACGGTTGGCAGCAGTCAGTCCCCGTCCATCTATAAGTATCTCACCGTCTGTAGGCGGAAAGAAGCCAAGCATCAGATTAAAGAGGGTCGATTTTCCCGAACCACTTGCCCCGCGCACACCGATACGTTCGCCACGACCGATATGTAGATTTAATCCTCTGAACAGTGTATGTCCGTCAGGAAAGGCAAAACTTAATCCGTGCAATTCAAGGGTATTTTTAAATACAAAGGGAGGTTCTTTTTGTGCATCTTCTTGCTGTTCACTACTTATACCTTCTTTTACAATGTTGATTGTATGTGAAGCATTCTGAAGTGTCACCCAACTATTCAGTACGCTTCTCACTGCAGGAATCAGTCTGAAAGCCGCCATTGCAAATACACCGCTTACCAATCCCAGATCGCCATTTCCAGTACCAATCAGTAATGCCAGTCCCGCCACTATCGCTATTTCCGAGAGAAAAGACGGAAAAAGCTGATATACTTCCATCCGCAGGCGACTCCGAATAATGAGTTCTAATCCCTGATTGAAAGCAGCAAGCGAAGTATGAAAAGCTTGCGCAATTTCCAGTTCCGCATACCCCCGGAAAGCCTCCACCACTGTGCGGCTCTGCTTGCGGCGTGCTTCCAATTCCTCCATGCCGTAACGGCGCAGACGCTTCCGTACCAAACCCACATACAGAGCAGCCAGAGGAAAAAGGGAAGCACAAAGCAAGAGTCCGGCGAGTGGTTCCCAGATGACAAGAGCCGATACCATCAACAGTACCAACACAGCTTCTCCCGCCATGCGAAAGACTGGAGCCAGCACACACGAACTGAATGTATAACAAACATGATTAACCTCGTGTCCCAGTTGCACGCTACTCTTCCCTTTTAGGAAAAGCAGTCCGCGATGATAATAATTGGCAAACATCCGGCGACTGAATTCACGGTATATCTCCAATTGGTAACTGCTTTGCACACGTGCCAAAAGTGTTACCACCGCATTTTTCAATAAAACAAAAAGCAACACGGCGCCACACAAAGCCAGCATCCTACCCCGTCCATCATCCTGTTTTACCACCACCAGCAGTATCGGTACCAATGCCGCTACTCCGACAAAGTCGAGGACGGAACGTAGCAGTACTGAGAGAGCTACCCATATTCCTCCTTTACGTTGCTCCTTCGGCAATAATTGAATTATCTTCTTAATCATTCGTTTACTTTTATCTGTCGTCAGAAGCAACTCTTTTTCTTTTTATATCTCTCAAAAAGTCTTTTGCAAACAACACCCAACCAATGCTTCCTGCACAGCTCACCAGGATGCACCCCACAATGATTATCATCTTCCGGGGCTTCGATGGGGCAAGGGGAACCTGCACCGGCTGAATTACTGCATACACAGGTCTCACCTTCTCCACCTTTGTAATGGCGGCCTGAACCTGCTGTTCGGTCTGATTATACATAGCCTGAGCCAAATTCATCTCATTCTTTAACCTTGCCAACTCAGCAAGTGAGGTTGATTTTACCAGCCCTTGATTGGCGTCTGCATACCGGGTATATTTCTCCTGTGCCCTATAATACTCCACCTGCGCCTCTTGGCGGAGATTTTCTGCATATTCTAAGATTTTACGCGCTTTGGCTGTCCTGTATTCCGTGACGTATTCTTTCAGGTGTGCCCGTACGGTATCTGCTACAACTGCAGCCACCAGCGGGTCTTGCATGGTGACAAATATAGTTATGGTTCTTTTTTTCTTGTCTACCTCGATATTGATTCTGGAAGCGATGGTACCCGCCATGCCCGCTTCTTCACGGGTCAAACGGAAAGGGTCTAGCGTATGCTTTGTTTTGTCCACTTCTTCTTTCTCACTGAACAAGGAGGTTGTCCAGCCTATCAGTCTGAATGGTGCTGATGTAATGGTGCTCCACCATGGTTTTTTCTGGTGCTCTTTCAGATACTGTGAGAGGGTTCTGGTGGTACTATCCCTCTGTTCATGTATTTTAATGTTGAAAAGTCGGATAAGAAATGGCGTAGAATTGACAATAGAAGGGTAAAGAGACGGATAAATGGCATCCCGTTCGGTTGTGGTAGAAGAACTGATGTCGATGTCCGCCATATCAGCCAGTGCACTCATGCCTGAAGAGGAGCTTTTTCGATACCCTTCCGGCGCAATAAGGGTGCTTGCCGTATATTCTTTGGGTGTGCTAAGGCCTATAATTAATCCGATGAGAGTACCAATGCCACATACTTTCAGAATCAACTTCCGGGAGTTCCACACTTTCTCAGCCAGTTCCAACAAGTCAATGTCCTGTTCCTGTGGAAGCGGTTTTACATTTGCCTCGTTTGCTGTATTACTATTCATCTGTATATTATCATTCATAAGTAAAGGTATCCCTTATGCTCTTGAATCTGGAACTACTTCTTATTACTAAAAGAATAATCCCTACTTACACATCTATAGTAAATGCATAGGTAGGGATTAAACTATTTATTTATCGGATTTGAATCCCTTCAGTCCCTATTCAGAATATCTGATAATGGACTATGAAAGAATTTACTTTATCCTCCAACGATGACATTATTTGCATCAGCGGCAACACCACCCAAATAGCCGTCAAAATCGCTACAAGTGAATGTTCCTGCATTGTATATTCTACCTTTCAGGTAAGTAGTAGTGGCTGCTACTTCACTTCCTCTCGGAATATTCAGGCTGTAACCTTCATCAACGATAAGTCCTGTGAGGGTAAATGCTGCGGTAGTCCAAACAACGCGTGCAGAGCTCTTCACTTCAACATACTTCACAGTAGTTGGCAAGGTGCCACAAGTTGTACAAGCACCGGTAATTTCAACATAGTTAGCATATTCACCCACTTCTGCATCAGTAACAGATGCGGCATTTGTGATAACTTTGATAAAGCCGGGTTCTCCTGTGCTGGCTACAACAGTATTTACGTTACCAGTACCAAACAATTCGATAGTACCAATCATCTTAGAAGCGCTGGCAAAAGCATCAGCAAATTTTGTTCCAGCATAAGCATTAGTGCTTACATAGGTATAAGCATCAGCGTTTTTCTGTGTGATATAGCCATAATTGTTTATTTTACCGCTGGTACTTTGCTGTACGCCCAAGCTGCCGGCATTGTCAATCGTTCCATATTCACTCAAAGAAGTGGCATTATTAGTCAATGTTGCTCCATTCATAAGGAATTCGGCACCTACAGGGATATCGATTGTACCGTTATTGGTCATATCCAGTTTCAGAGTGGTTGCACTTGAGATGTTTACTGTACCGTTATTGGTAATTGCAACTGTTCCATTGGTTGCTGTAGCCGATACCATGTCAGTCATTGCCATTGTTGCACCTTCAACAACTTCCAATGAAGCAACATAATCAAATACCTTGTTTTCTGAATACTTCCATGAACCAGCGAACTGAACTGGAGTAGCAGAACCAAACTTCAAGGCTGCAGGAACTTCTGTTTCTGTAGTGCTTACGAATTTAATAACATCACATGTAGTTCCCAGGTCAGTACTACGAGTAAACGTTATCTTATTTTGAGTATCCGCAACGCGTGCTTCATAAGCAGCTGTTGCTTCAGCCTCCATTACGAATTCACCGTCTGCATCGCCATCTAAATAGAAAGTAACTACAGCATTATTGGCAATTGCATCATATACCTGCAAAGCATCAATCAGATGTTGCTGGTCTGTGATATGCAGTCCATCCATGTCAAGAGTTGACATATCAGCCTTAATGCTACGTCTACCAAATTTACCGATATTTTCACCTATGAAAGAACCTGACGTTGCAGCAGTCCATGTATTGTCGAGTACTTCCTGAATACCTTCGGTTACAGTTTTATCATAAGTCACAGTAGCAGCGGTTTTGCCCCAAATGTCTCCTGTAGCGTCTTCTAACGTCACCTTACCATAGTTCGTTTTAATAACAATTTCAGCGCCGGTGACTGTTGTAGATGTTTTGGCAGGAAGCAATGTAAACACTGCATTGTAGTTATTGGTAATATCAGTTGTAGTCAAAGCGTTTGCCACTGTAGCATTATCTGCATCAACATCAGATACATTTACCCAAAGCGGGAATTCACCAGCCCGGTACGGAGAATCTGCATTATATTTTGTGGAAATCGACGTTGTGAAAGCGTTGGTTGCATTCATTCCAATACTTGAAACTTTAAGTGGACTTACACCCAAACCATCAATTACGTCAGTATTGCTGGGCACTGTAGTCAAAATCAATGTAGTACCGATTCGCTTCAGAACAATGTCATACTGCTTTCCATAACCTGCTGTATTTCCCTTATCTTTATCGTATGCAGCAATATTTAGAATCTCTGACATATAAGGAGTCAATTCTTTTGTTTTTGCATCTTGATTTTCAGGAATTGTAATGACTGGAGCTGCTGCTCCTGTATTAACAAACATTGTATCAGCCGGATAAACCATTATTGCTCCATCTTGTAGTATCATTGACTTGGTTGTGAAGACAAATGCCTCACCATCCTGAGCTGATCCTTCATAGATAGCATTCTGATAACCCGTAAGAGCACTGTTTGGAGTTGTTATTCCATGGAACAGAGACATCAAGTCACCTGCCTCAAAATTCAGTCCAAAGTCACCAGTCATTTCTGCTCTTGTCAAAGGAGGTATACCATCCTCTAATGATACGGCGAATTTGATAGGTGATTCCTGCGAAGCAGACGGAGTATTCAACTCCTCATCTGCGGTACAAGATGCCAAAGCCATGCTTCCCAATAAAGCACCGAATAAAATTTTACACTTCATAATCATCTTTTAATTTAACGTTATCTTTTAGATTTAAATAAATGCTTGCTTTTGTACCCTTAAAATTCCTCGGGAGGTTCTGTACTACTTTGCCCAAAACCATTTTCCACTTCCACTTCCAGAACTTCTACTTCCGGAGCTTCATACTTCATTTCCTTTTCTACTTTCATAATCATAAAATTTAATTGTTAGTAATATTAAAATTATCTCTATCATTATCAACTGGTAATACTATGCTTACGTCACCGCAAAATCATAATTCACTTTTAGAGGTAATCTCACTATTCCTATTATATATAGGTATAGCAAAACCGCTTTTTCAGCCTGCAAAGTAAGAAACAAATTTCCTAAATAAAACGAGAGTATACATC
>CAMTFK010000186.1 GCA_947071285.1 uncultured Bacteroides sp.
ATTAAGAGGTTTTTTCATAATATTTATTTAAGGTTAGAATTAGGTTAACATGAATCATTTATTATTTCTTTCGCAAACCACTCGGGAGAGCCGTTTGCGGGAGAATAATAATTAAAGAAGTGGAGAGTTGAAAGTTAAGGAAAGACCTGTTAAACCATAAACGAATAATGAATAACTAATAACTAAAATATAGTATCACGGATGAACACATTTATCAAAAAACTATTGGTGCTTACTGCACTAACCTTCCCGTTTCTCCCCGTTCAGAACACGGTGAAAGCCCAGAACGGAGATTATATAGATGATAGTATCTATGAGAATTTACCCTTCGATATGCCGAAAGTGGAACAACCCACATTTCCGGACTATACAGTCAATATTATAGAATTTGGAGCCAAAGGAGACGGCATTGTACTGAATACCAAGGCTATCAATGACGCCATCAAAGCAGTTAATGCCAAAGGTGGCGGTAAAGTAGTTATCCCCGAAGGCTTGTGGCTGACCGGTCCAATCGAACTGTTGAGTAACGTTAATCTATACACGGAAATGAACGCATTGGTTCTGTTCACAGATGACTTTGAGGCTTATCCTATTATAAAGACATCTTTTGAAGGACTGGATACACGTCGTTGCCAATCCCCTATTTCTGCATGGAATGCTGAAAACATTGCAATTACAGGACATGGTGTATTCGATGGTTCGGGTGATAGCTGGCGTCCGGTAAAGAAAGGCAAACTGACTTCCAGCCAATGGAGTAGCCTGGTTAAATCGGGAGGTGTTGTCGATGCATCGGGCAGCATCTGGTATCCCACTGCGGGAGCTTTGAAAGGAGCTATGGCTACCAAAGATTTCAATAATCCGGAAGGCATTGAAACAGATGAAGAATGGAATGAAATCCGTCCGTGGTTGCGTCCGGTATTGCTGAATATCGTGAAGAGTAAGAAAGTATTATTGGAAGGTGTTACTTTTAAAAACTCCCCCAGTTGGTGTCTGCACCCGCTGTCATGCGAACATATCACTATCCATAATGTAAAGGTATTCAATCCCTGGTATTCCCAAAATGGCGATGCACTCGATTTGGAGTCTTGCAAGAATGCACTGATTATCAATAATATCTTTGATGCAGGTGACGATGCTATCTGTATCAAGTCCGGTAAAGATGAAGACGGCCGCAGACGTGGTGAACCTTGCCAGAACGTGATTGTAAAGAATAACACCGTATTGCACGGGCATGGCGGTTTCGTGGTAGGTAGCGAAATGTCGGGCGGTGTAAAGAATGTATATGTAACGGACTGCACGTTCCTTGGCACAGATGTAGGTCTTCGTTTCAAAAGTACCCGTGGACGTGGTGGCTTGGTTGAAGGTATTTATATCCATAACATCAATATGATTGACATCCCGCACGAAGCACTGCTGTTCGACCTCTTCTATGGTGGCAAAGGCGCCGGTGAAGAAACGGAAGATGACTTGGCAGGCAGAATGAAAGCAACCGTCCCCCCCGTAACGGAAGAAACTCCCGCTTTCCGCGATATCCACATCACGAATGTAACCTGTAAAGGTGCCGGACGTGCCATGTTCTTCAACGGTCTGCCGGAAATGCCTATCCGCAATGTACATGTAAAAGATGTTGTAGTTACGGATGCCAAAGAAGGTATCGTTATCAGTCAGGCCGAAAACGTATCTATTGAAAATGTAAAGATAGAGACAAAAGGCAAGGCATTGCAGGTGAAACAGGCTAAAGATCTGAAAGTAAACGGAAAGACATATAACAACTCAGCAGCTAAAGCTTTGAACATCGATTTATAAAAGTAGTTGGCGGAATAATACTATTGATTCAAATCGGTATAAAAAGGAGTAAAGTTACGAGCTACAGGCTACAAGCTACAAGTGGCTGCGCTATGTTCCGAAAGGCACTTGTAGCTTGTAGCCCGTAGCTCGTAACTGATTCATAACCGCCGCAGAAATAAGTTAATAAAGAATGTACGCAAACAATTTCATTAACCGATAACTCACAAAGCTGACAGTATTTATATCAAAATAGCAAAGGAATTACGCGAGGTTTGCACTACTTTTGTGGCAAATTAATTATATATTTAAGAACCATGAAAAAGAAAATCTTTACAGTATTACTGTTATTGTGCGGTCTTTCTGCTGTGGCAGAGGCACAAGATGCAGAAAAGAGTTTTACAGTGGAAGTAAGCAACGCCTGGAACAAGGCGAAAGCTGACGAACCGGTAGTAATCAAACTCAGCGAAATCAATCCCCAATTCCGCGTACGCTCGGCAGTTGTCATGAATGGCAACGAGGAAATCCCCTCGCAACTGGACGACCTGAACGGCGACCGTCGCCCCGACGAACTGGCATTCGTCATTGACCTGCCCGCCAAAAGCAAAAAGACGCTGACCGTCACCCTGTCTTCCGCCAAAAGCGACAAAACGTATCCCGCCCGCGTATATGCGGAAATGCTCGTCAGCGACAAAAGAGGCAAACATGTGCCTGTGCAGTCCGTAACCATTCCGGGCACCAGCAATATATACAACCAGATGCATCACCACGGTCCGGCTTTCGAGTCCGAGTTGGTGGCTTACCGTCTGTACTTCGACCATAAACAGACCGTCGATATCTACGGCAAATTCAATAAAGGTTTTGAAGTGAAAGAATCACAATTCTATCCGACTGACGAGCAACTGGCACGCGGCTTTGGAGATGATGTT
Organism: uncultured Bacteroides sp.; assembly: GCA_947071285.1. Taxonomy (GTDB): domain Bacteria; phylum Bacteroidota; class Bacteroidia; order Bacteroidales; family Bacteroidaceae; genus Bacteroides. The sequence continues at coordinate 2,715 of CAMTFK010000186.1, forward strand.
CTCCTGGTAGGCGGCAGTTGCGGCGTGGGTGCACTAAAAGGCTGGGACGGCAAGAAAGCTACGCATATCGAACCCGTTGCCACGCTCACCGAACGCATCATCGCCTACGGCCCGGTGCGCACCATCTCGGAAATAGAAGTGACCGACTGGCAATATCAGGGCTCGGAACTGAACATGACCAACCGTTACACCCTCTACGGCGGACATCGCGACGTATTCGTGGAAACTTTCTTTGCAGAACCGCTGAAAGATGAAATCTTCTGTACCGGTGTCATAGACATCAAAGGCTCCGTCTCCTACTCCGACCACAAAGGCCTGATAGGCTGCTGGGGAACGGACTGGCCGGTGAACGACACAGTGAAGTACGCCAAGGAAACCGTAGGACTGGGCACGTACATACCACAGAAATATGTAAAAGATGAAGTGAAGGACAAAGCCAACTATCTGTACACCATTGGTGCCAAAGGCAGCAAATACTTCACCCACAATATCACATTCACTTCCATGAAAGAAACTTTCGGATACAAGACGCCCGAAGCATGGTTCGCCTATATCCGCGAGTGGAAGGAAGAGCTGGAACATCCGGCAACGGTGAAAGTGATAATTTAGTGCGCAGCACTAAATTAAGTTACAAGTTACAAGCTACAAGCTACGAGTGCCATTCGGCACGATAGCGCAGCCACTTGTCACTCGTAGCTTGTAGCTCGTAGCTCAATAGCTTACAAATAACTAATCACTAATAGCTAAAAAAAACATGAAAGCAAGAAAGACCCTGATGAGTCTATGCCTGTTGCTCGCCCTACCACTGGCGGCACAGCAGAAGAACTATGTTTCCGAGGTATGGGTAGCCGACCAAGGAAACGGCAAGTACAAGAATCCGGTGCTCTATGCAGACTATTCCGACCCGGACGCCTGCCGTGTAGGAGACGACTACTACATGACATCCTCCAGTTTCAATTGTCTGCCCGGACTCCAGATACTCCATTCCAAAGACCTTGTGAACTGGACTATCATCGGTGCTGCCGTTCCTTACGCACTGCCTCCCATCGAAACTCCCGAACGTCCCGAACACGGCAACCGTGTATGGGCGCCCGCCATCCGTCATCACAACGGTGAGTTTTATATCTTCTGGGGAGACCCCGACCAGGGTGCTTTCATGGTGAAAGCCAAAGATCCGAAAGGTCCATGGACCGAACCCGTACTGGTGAAGCCGGGCAAAGGCATCATCGACACCTGCCCGCTTTGGGATGACGACGGTAAAGTGTATATGGTTCATGCCTATGCAGGCAGCCGCGCCGAACTGAAAAGCGTCATCACCATCTGCGAACTGAATGCCGAAGCTACCAAGGCCATCACTCCGTCACGCATCATCTTCGACGGTCATGAGGCGCACCAGACCTGTGAAGGTCCGAAGTTCTACAAACGCAACGGTTACTATTACATCTTCCATCCGGCAGGTGGCGTTCCCACAGGCTGGCAGGTAGTGCTCCGTTCCAAGAACGTATACGGCCCCTATGAATGGAAAACAGTGCTTGCACAAGGTGACAGCCCCGTTAACGGCCCCCATCAAGGTGCATGGGTAGACACTCCGACCGGCGAAGACTGGTTCTTCCACTTCCAGGATGTAGGCGCTTACGGTCGTCTGGTGCATCTGCAACCTATGAAATGGGTGAACGACTGGCCCGTTATCGGCATCGACAAAGACGGTGACGGTTGCGGCGAACCCGTGATGACTTACAAGAAACCGAATGTAGGCAAGACTTATCCCATCTGCACTCCGCAGGAAAGTGATGAATTCGACGGCTATACCCTGTCTCCGCAGTGGCAATGGCACGCCAACATCAACGAGAAATGGGCTTATTACGCAGGTGACCAAAGCATTGTACGCCTGTACTCTTATCCGGTTGTGAAAGAGTATAAGAACCTTTTCGACGTTGCCAACCTGTTGTTGCAGAAAGCTCCGGCTCCCAACTTCACCGCTACGATGAAGCTGACCTTCAAGCCGACAGAGAAATATAAAGGCGAACGTACCGGACTGGTAGTGATGGGTATGGACTACGCCGGACTAATTCTGGAAAATACGGATAAAGGGCTCGTTCTTTCTCAGGTATCCTGCCCGAAAGCCGACAAAGGCACTCCGGAAGAAGTGAACGGTACGGTTGACCTGACGGACAACACCATCTACCTGAAAGTAAAGTTCACCAGCGACGGAAAGAAAATCTCCAAGAGCGAAGGCGGACATGACCTACTGGTAATGTGCAATTTCAGTTACAGCCTCGACGGGAAGAAATACCAGCCGCTTGGCAAGCCTTTCCAAGCCAAAGAAGGCAAATGGATTGGCGTAAAGGTAGGTACATTCTGCACACGTCCCGCCATCACGACCAATGACGGCGGATGGGCGGATGTTGACTGGTTCCGTATCACCAAGAAATAAAAATAGCGCTTTAGCTATCATCATTCATTCCTCCTTACTGGGACTTTGCTTTCAGTAAGGAGGAATTTCCTTTTGTATATACCACTAAATATCAACGCATTGCATTTACCGACAATTTACCGTAGGATGTAAAAGCATTTACCGCCGTATGTAACGACCTTTACCCCGTATTGTAACGCTCTTTACCTCGGCATGTAACGACCGTTACCCCGGCATGTAAATGAAGTTACCATTGGAGGTAAAAAGAGTTCCCCCGTAAAGTAACGGAAGTTTCCCCGCAGAGTTTTCTTCTTTTGACCTGCATCAACATATTCTTTGAACGGAATGCGCTATATTTGTGTTCTCTAATAAAAAACACCTAAAGAAGTATGAAGAAACTAGTTATATTTGATTTAGACGGAACCCTGCTGAACACCATTGCCGACCTGGCACAAAGTACCAACCACGCATTAGCTGCGTTAGGTTATCCAACCCACGAAGAAAAAGAGTATAATTTCATGGTTGGCAACGGTATCAACAAGCTGTTTGAACGTGCCCTGCCCGAAGAAAGCAGAACGGAAGAAAATGTTTTGCGCGTACGTAAAGAGTTCGTACCTTATTACGACCAGCATAACGCTGACAAAAGCTGTCCCTACCCCGGCATCACAGAACTCCTGGATGAACTGCAAGCCAAAGGCCTGCAACTAGCCGTTGCTTCTAATAAATATCAGGCTGCCACTGAGAAACTGATAGCTCACTATTTCCCAAATATCCGCTTCACTGCCGTCTTCGGTCAACGGGAAGGAGTGAATGTAAAGCCCGATCCCACCGTTGTACATGACATCTTGAAAATAGCACAGCTTTCAACAAAAGACGTTCTCTATGTGGGAGACTCCGGCGTAGACATGCAAACAGCTAACAATGCCGAAGTGACATCCTGCGGTGTAACCTGGGGATTTCGTCCACGCACGGAATTGGAAACATTCCATCCGGATTACATAGTGGATAAGGCTGAAGAAATAACAGCAATAGCTTTCAAGTAAAAAAAGGAAAAATGCACTGCAATGTGACATAACTCCATTTTTACTCCTTTTTAGCCAGATATTCCCCCTGAAAGTGCCGTAAACTGCCTAACCTTGCAATCGAAATACCCAAAATGAAAAACAATGATGAAGAAATGGTTATTAGTATGCTTCGCCGTAGCCTGCATAGGAAGTAACGTGCAGGCACAGCAAGCAGATGAAACACTTAAATTATGGTATGACACCCCCGCCACACAATGGGTGGAAGCTCTGCCATTAGGTAATGGACGTATAGGTGCGATGGTCTTCGGTGACCCTGTACACGAACAGTTCCAGTTGAACGAAGAAACCGTATGGGGCGGTTCTCCTCACAACAATACCAATCCTAAAGCCAAAGAGGCCTTGCCACGTATCCGCCAACTTATCTTTGAAGGTAAGAATGCGGAAGCACAGGCTCTTTGCGGTCCCGCCATCTGCTCGCAATCGGCCAACGGAATGCCTTATCAGACCGTAGGAACGCTGCATCTCGACTTCGATGGAATCAGTAACTACACTGATTATTACCGTGACCTGGATATTGAAAAAGCTATCAGCACCACCCGCTTCACTGCCAACGGAGTGACTTATACCCGGGAGGCCTATACTTCTTTCCCCGACCAGGTACTCGTTATCCGCCTGACAGCCTCACAAAAGAAGAGCATCTCATTCACCGCCAAATATACAACTCCTTACAAAGAGAACATAGTGCGTTGCATCTCTCCCCGAAAAGAGTTACAACTCAATGGGAAAGCCAACGATCACGAAGGTATCGAAGGCAAAGTTGAATTCACCACCCTCACCCGTATAGAGAATAGCGGCGGAAACTTGGAGGTATTGTCGGACAGCACCCTGCAAGTGAAAAATGCTAATAGTGTCACTCTATACGTTTCCATAGGCACCAACTTTGTGAACTACAAAGACGTCTCCGGCAATGCCCAGACTACGGCACAAAAGTATCTGGCAAACGTAAACAAGAACTATACAAAAAGTAAAGCAACCCATACCAACACCTATCAGAAGTTCTTCAACCGCGTATCACTGGACTTGGGACGCAATGACCAGGCCGATAAACCGACTGACGTACGCGTCAAGGAATTCAGTTCCAGCTTTGACCCGCAAATGGCGGCCCTGTACTTCCAGTTCGGACGCTACCTGCTAATATGCAGTTCACAACCCGGCGGACAAGCGGCCAATTTGCAAGGCATCTGGAACTATCAGCTCCGTGCCCCGTGGGATGGTAAGTACACCACCGATATCAATGTGGAAATGAACTACTGGCCCGCCGAAAGCACTTCCCTGCCCGAAATGCACGAACCATTCCTGCAATTAGTGAAAGAAGTAGCTATACAGGGACGTGAAAGCGCCGCCATGTACGGCTGCCGTGGCTGGACGCTGCACCATAATACAGACATCTGGCGTAGCACTGGTGCTGTAGACGGTCCCGCTTATGGCATCTGGCCCACCTGCAACGCCTGGTTCTGTCAACATTTGTGGGACCGCTATCTCTTCTCCGGCGATAAGAAGTATCTTGCCGAAGTATATCCTCTGATGCGTGGCGCCTGTGAATTCTACCTCGATTTTCTGGTGCGTGAACCTGAAAATAACTGGCTGGTAGTAGCTCCCTCCTACTCTCCGGAGAACAGACCGGTTGTTAACGGAAAGCGGGACTTCGTAGTCGTTGCAGGAACTACAATGGATAACCAGATGGTATACGATTTGTTCTACAATACCATCGCTGCCGCCCAGTTAATGAACGAAAACACTACATTTACTGATAGTCTGCAAACGGTAGTTAATCATCTAGCCCCCATGCAAGTAGGTCGTTGGGGACAATTACAGGAGTGGATGCACGACTGGGATAATCCCAAAGACCGCCATCGCCACGTTTCCCACCTCTGGGGCTTATATCCCGGACGTCAGATCAGTGCTTACAACTCTCCGATTTTGTTCGAAGCCGCCAAGAAGTCGTTAATCGGTCGTGGTGACCACTCCACCGGTTGGTCAATGGGTTGGAAAGTCTGCCTGTGGGCACGCTTGCTGGACGGCAATCATGCTTATCAACTGATTACCGAACAACTTCACCCCACTACTGATGAAAAGGGACAAAACGGAGGCACCTATCCGAATCTGTTCGATGCCCACCCGCCTTTCCAGATTGACGGTAACTTTGGTTGTGCTGCCGGTATTGCCGAGATGCTTATTCAGAGTCATGATGGTGCTGTCCATCTTCTTCCGGCATTGCCCGAAGTATGGAAACAGGGAACACTAAAAGGTATCCGTTGCCGCGGAGGATTTACGGTTAAAGAAATGACATGGGCAAATGGTGAATTACAAACAGCCATAATCACTTCTAATATCGGCGGCACACTCCGCATCCGGAGTCTGACTCCCCTGTATTTGAATGGGGAAAAATTGAGGCCGACCTCACAGGAGGTATCCGATAACCCGCTTCTGCAATCGCAGAGTATCCGTAAGCCATTGGTTGCAGCCAATGCCCCGGTTTGCATACCGGAATATGCACAGACTTATGTATATGACATTGATACGAATGCAGGAAATGAATACATTCTGACGGCAAAAGGGTTATAAACAAAATAGTAATTAAAACCATAGAGCTACTGGCGGAAGTAGGTCAGGAATATGTTAAAATGTCAAGAGGGGAACAATAAATTCCCCTCTTTTCTGTTATATAACATCATTTAGGTAATCCGCAAAAGCATAATAGACAGTAAATAACAAAAAATACCACCCTAAAAACAGATATTACACATATATTT
>CAMTFK010000187.1 GCA_947071285.1 uncultured Bacteroides sp.
CGAGGCTTTCAAACAGGATGTCTATACACCTGAATATGCTACCGGATTCAAGATTATGGGTGCGGACAATACCGCCAGCACACTTATTCAGGTTTCCAATCCATGGCAGGGAGCCAAAGACGTGAAAATGTCTTATTTCATTTCCCGCAACGGTGAACAAGCGCCTGCCGGATTTACCGGTCCTACGATTCCTGCCGGAGCCAAACGCATCGTATGTATGGCTTCTTCCTACATCGCCATGTTCGACGCATTAGGACAAGTGGACAGAATTATCGGAGTATCGGGCATCGACTATGTATCCAATCCATATATCCTTGCACACAAAGATTCTATTAAGGATATGGGACCCGAAATGAATTATGAGTTATTATTGGGACTGAAACCGGATGTTGTCCTGTTATACGGTATCGGAGATGCGCAAACTGCCGTAACAGACAAACTGAAAGAACTGTATATACCTTATATGTATGTAGGAGAATATTTGGAGGAATCGCCGCTTGGTAAAGCCGAATGGCTGGTAGCTCTTGCCGAATTAACAGACAGCAGGGAAAAAGGCATCGAAATATTCCGTGAAATCCCTAAACGTTATCAAGTTTTGAAAGCGCTCACCGAATCGGTAGAACAACGTCCTACCGTTATGCTCAATACCCCGTGGAACGACAGTTGGGTGATGCCTTCCACACAAAGTTACATGGCACAATTGGTAACTGATGCGGGTGCGGATTACATCTACCAAGAAAACAAGTCTAACAGTTCCACTCCCATCGGACTGGAAACAGCTTACAAACTGATACAAAAGGCCGACTACTGGATTAATGTAGGCATGGCTTCTACGTTGGATGAACTAAAGACGGTCAATCCTAAATTTGTAGACGCCAAAGCTGTACGCGAAAAAACTGTTTACAACAATAATTTACGAACAACACCGACAGGAGGTAATGACTACTGGGAATCTGCAGTGGTACGTCCCGACGTCGTATTGCGTGACCTGATTCATATCTTTCACCCCGAACTCGTATCCGATTCACTTTACTATTACAGACATCTGGAATGAAACAGCCTGATAAACGCACTCCCTTTTTATTCATTACACTGGGTATAGTTGCCATACTGTTATTACTGATAGACATGGCAACGGGAGATACATATATTCCTATCACCAAGGTATGGGCTGTACTCACCGGAGGCGAATGTGACGAAATGACACGGAATATTCTCCTTTCTATCCGTTTCATACGGGTAGTGGTAGCGGCTTTAATAGGAATAGCACTCTCCGTTAGCGGTTTACAGATGCAAACAGTATTCCAGAATCCATTAGCAGACCCTTACCTGTTGGGAGTAAGTTCCGGTGCAGGACTGGGCGTAGCTCTGTTCATACTAGGTGCTCCATTACTTGGATGGGCGGAGTTTCCAATTCTTCAGTCGCTGGGTATCGTAGGTTCGGGCTGGATAGGAACTGCCGTAATCTTATTGGGAGTAGCCATTATCAGCCGGAAAGTAAAAAACATTCTCGGTGTATTGATCATGGGAGTTATGATAGGCTACGTAGCAGGCGCTATCATTCAGATACTCCAATACCTAAGTTCGGCCGAACAACTGAAAATGTTCACACTCTGGTCAATGGGATCTCTTAGCCATATCACAGTCACCCAATTGGGAATCATGATACCAATGCTATGTATCGGCTTACTGATTTCCGTAGCCTGTATCAAATCGCTGAACCTGCTACTGCTCGGTGAAAATTATGCACGAACGATGGGAATGAACATTAAACGTTCACGCACGTTCATCTTCGTTTCTACCGCACTGCTGACAGGAACGGTCACCGCTTTCTGTGGTCCGGTAGGATTTATCGGCCTGGCAGTACCGCACGTCACACGACTGCTGTTCAACAACGCCGACCACCGGATACTGGTCCCCGGCACCATGCTGACAGGGCTTATCAGCATGCTTCTCTGCGACATCATCGCCAAGAAGTTTCTGCTTCCGGTTAACTGCATCACCGCCTTGCTAGGTGTTCCGGTTATTTTATGGGTAATTGCTAAAAACTTGCGTAGATTCAAATGATAGAGCTTAAAGAACTGACATTAGGATATGGACAGCGCACGCTGTTGGAAACGGTAAATGCCCGAATCACAGGCGGACAACTCGTTGCCCTGTTAGGACGTAACGGAACGGGAAAGAGTACCCTGCTCCGTGCCATGATGGGACTGGAAAAGCCTCAATCAGGAGAAATTACTCTGCAAGGAAAAAACATAGCTTCATTGAAACCGGAAAAATTAGCCCGGAATATCAGCTTTGTCACCACCGATAAAGTACGCATCGCTAATCTCCGCTGTAAAGATGTAGTAGCCTTAGGGCGTGCTCCCTATACCAACTGGATCGGCCAACTGCAACCGGAAGACCAAAAGCGGGTGGACGACGCTATGCAACTAGTCGGTATGTCCGGTTATGCAGAAAAGACAATGGATAAAATGTCCGATGGCGAATGTCAGCGAATCATGATTGCCCGTGCCCTTGCACAGGATACTCCTGTCATCCTGCTTGATGAGCCGACCGCCTTCCTGGACTTACCCAACCGCTACGAGCTCTGTTTGCTTTTAAAGAAATTGGCACAGGAAGAAAAAAAATGTGTCTTATTCTCCACTCATGACCTCGACATCGCCTTATCGCTTTGCGACTCCATCATGCTCATAGATAATCCGCAGATGTACACGCTGCCTACTCCGGAAATGGTGGCCAGCGGACATATAGAAAGACTTTTCCGAAATGAATCCGTCACGTTTGATGTGCAGGAGATGAGAGTACGCATCAAATAAACAAACAGATATCCGACAAGAATCAGACTGTGTATAAAATAAATAGGTAGCATTCATTTGGGTTCTATATAAATTCGCTATCTTTGCCCCCGAATTGGTTTCAGATAGCCATATCAACTATCTGAATTAAAAGGGAATCGGGTGTAAATCCCGGACAGTCCCGCTGCTGTGAAACTCTATTCAACTTCTTGATATTTACTTTTACCACTGACCGGGTATAGATAGTCAAGGTCGGGAAGGAATCAGGAAGGGAGTCAGTCAGAAGACCTGCCATTCATACCTTTATAGCTGTTTTTACTCGTGGGATAGGAAAATGGCAGACTGTAAAAAAAATAATCGAGTAGTCATGACATCGGAAATGATTGAAGGAGGATAAATTCTCTCTAGCTAAAATATCAAAAGGACGGCATTAGACCGTCATGCTCAATGTGTGCGTATCCCCGCAGAAGTGATTTCTCCGGGGGTACTTTTAGCTAAACTAAATATCATCATATAATAATCACAATGGAAGTTCTAAGAAATTTATTTGAAGGTTACCCCAATCTTTGGGGCGGCGGAGTGGCACACTCCGTACTGATTCTGTCACTAACCATAGCGTTTGGAATCATCCTTGCAAAAATCAAAGTGCGGGGAGTATCTCTGGGAGTTACCTGGATACTCTTTGTCGGAATCGTATTCGGTCATTTCAACATGAATCTGGACGAACACCTGCTCCACTTTCTAAAAGAATTCGGATTGATTCTGTTTGTTTACTCAATTGGTTTGCAGGTAGGACCCGGCTTTTTTTCAGCATTCAAAAAGGGTGGCTTTACCCTGAATATGCTGGCCATGCTGGTAGTAGTATTAGGAGTAACCATTACTGTTATCCTGCACTTCACCACCGGAACTCCGATTACCACAATGGTAGGTATTCTGTCGGGAGCCGTCACCAATACTCCGGGGCTGGGAGCCGCACAACAGGCCAATAGTGATTTGAATGGTATAGATGCTCCCGAAATTGCTTTAGGATATGCTGTCAGTTATCCGCTGGGTGTAGTAGGTATCATCCTTTCACTGCTTGCTTTGAAATATCTCCTTCGCATCAATACTGCTCAAGAAGAAAAAGAAGCGGAAGTCGGTCTGGGACATCTCCAGGAACTTACCGTACGTCCTATCTCCATTGAAGTGAGAAACGAATCGGTAGACGGCATCAGGATTAAAGAACTCCGCCCGTTACTGAACCGTAAGTTTGTCATTTCCCGCATCAAACACCGCGAGGGTGGAGAAACCGAATTGGTCAATTCCGAAACAATTCTACATGTAGGGGATATCATATTAGTGATCTCTACCCCGATTGACGTGGAAGCAATTACTGTATTCTTCGGAAAGGAAATCAAAATGGAATGGGAACAGCTGAACAAAGAGCTCATTTCACGCCGTATCCTGATTACTAAACCGGAATTGAACGGGAAAACGCTTTCACAACTCAAAATCAGAAATAACTTCGGAGCAAACATCACCCGCGTCAATCGTTCGGGAGTAGACTTGGTAGCCTCTCCACAATTACAGTTACAAATGGGAGACCGTGTCACCATTGTAGGTTCCGAACTGGCTGTTACCCATGCAGAGAAAGTACTTGGCAACTCCATGAAACGCTTAAATCATCCGAACCTGATTCCTATCTTTATAGGTATCGCTTTAGGATGTATTCTGGGAAGTCTTCCTTTCGCATTTCCCGGAATCCCGCAACCTGTGAAACTAGGATTGGCAGGCGGTCCGCTCATCGTTTCTATCCTGATTAGCCGTTTCGGTCCGAAATACAAGCTGATTACTTATACCACCATGAGTGCCAACCTGATGCTTCGTGAAATCGGTATTTCCATCTTCCTCGCTTGCGTAGGTTTAGGAGCAGGCGAAGGCTTTGTAGACACAGTCATTCATGGCGGAGGATATATATGGGTAGGCTACGGAGTAATCATAACCATCCTGCCACTTCTAATTACAGGATTAGTAGGACGGTATTATTGCAAGCTGAATTATTTCACGCTTATCGGGGTTCTGGCTGGTTCTACCACCAATCCACCGGCACTGGCTTACTCCAATGACCTGACCTCCTGTGATGCGCCTGCCGTTGGTTACGCTACGGTCTATCCGCTCACCATGTTTCTGCGAGTATTGACGGCACAAATATTGATTCTGTCGTTGGGATAACATATTAATATATCCTTTTCCATCCAATTGATTACTAACAAATGGAGAGAATAGGATCAGATGCCGGAATATTTGTTATTGGTCAATGGGATATTTTTTTAGAATAAAACAAACTAATTAATAAAAACTTTCTAACTTTGTGCCGTTAAGGTTTCCTTGAACAACTTTTGCGTTGTTAAGGAATTAAAAGGGAATGCCGTGTAAACCGGCAACAGAACCTGCTGCTGTAAATCTCCGCTCCTTGTAATCAGAGAGCAAAATTGCAACACGAAAGTCACTGGATAGTTTATCTGGGAAGGCGTTGCAAAATGGGATGAGTCAGAAGACCTGCCTTGATGCTCTGATTTACACCTGCGGGATTTCGGGTAGTAGTCAAATAGAAAATAAGCAATTATCTTTTATTTGGTATAATAGCTATATGTCCGTTTGTGTAGATTGAATTCAGATCTGAACAAACGGATTTTTTATACCTATAAAATAAAAGACATGCTTTCTATTCAAGTCCATTCATACAATAAGCATTGTATCCATTTACGGTGGATATTATGTTTGATTCTATCTTTATTTACCACATTACCGGCCATTTCCCAATCCAAGGTTCGGCATCAGACTTCTCTGTCTGATACACTTCTCAAACTCAAAGAAGTTACTATCTACAGTAATCGGATGCAAAAAAAGATGTCTCCTGTACAGATTCTGTCCGGCAAAGAACTTGAGAAGCTCAATGTTTACTCCGTTGCCGATGCTTTGCGCTACTTTTCCGGAGTACAGATAAAAGATTACGGAGGTATTGGAGGACTAAAAACCGTCAATATACGAAGTATGGGCAGTCATCATGTCGGAGTATTTTACGATGGTATTGAATTAGGAAATGCGCAAAATGGAGTCGTCGATCTAGGCCGTTTTTCATTAGATAATATGGAAGTCATTTCACTATATAATGGTCAAAAAAGTGCCATCTTCCAACCTGCCAAAGATTATAGTTCCGCAAGTGCCATATATATGCAGACACGAAAACCCCTATTCAAAGGGGAAAAGAAAAACAATCTGAACATCGGGGTGAAAGGCGGTTCATTCTCTACCATCAATCCGTCACTACTTTGGGAACATCGTTTCAACGAACGAATAAGCAGTTCCATCAGTACGGAGTATATGTATACATCAGGACGATATAAATTCACATACGCCAAGAAAGATGGTTACGACACAACAGCTGTTCGTCAAAATGGAGACGTAAGAATGTTACGTTTGGAGAATGCATTCTTCGGAAAAGTCCCCAAAGGAGAATGGAAAGCCAAAGCATACCTATACAATTCGGAACGGGGATACCCCGGAGCTGCGGTAAGAGAAGAACCGGGTAAGTTTCGCCATCAGGACCGGCAGTGGGATACCAATCTGTTTGTGCAAGGCTCTTTTCAAAACTATTTTAAGCCTTGGTACAGTCTGCTAGCCAACGGAAAATATGCTTATGACTATCTCCACTATTTATCCGATCCCAGACTGGATGTCACCACCATGTACGTAGACAATCACTACCGACAGCAAGAAATCTATGCTTCGGCCGCCCATTTATTCACCATCTATCCCTGGTGGAGTATGTCATTATCCAACGATTTTCAATGGAATGCATTACGGGCCGATCTCATAGATTTTGTCTATCCAACCCGTAATACAATCCTGACTTCTGCTGCCACGTCCTTTGACTTCAACCGCCTCATGTTGCAGGCGAGCCTGTTATATACTCATGTCGATGACAATACACGTACCAAAGGAGCCAATGCAGGCACCAAAAACAAATACACTCCGTCTGTCATAGCCACCTGGCAACCATTGACCAAGCTCCCTCTGAATGTACGGGCCTTTTATAAGAAAGTCTTTCGCATGCCAACTCTCAATGATTTGTATTATACTTTTATAGGCAATAAGGACTTAAAACCAGAATATACCACCCAATACGATGTGGGTATCACTTTCTCTCACACCTGGAATAACCATTGGCTGAAAAGCCTGGACTTACAAATAGATGGTTACTATAATGAAGTAGATGATAAAATCATTGCCATGCCTACCTCCAACCAGTTCCGTTGGACTATGATTAATCTCGGACATGTGGAAATTCGGGGATTAGACGCAGCCATACGAGGAGAATGGGGCTTCGGAAAGGTGGAACTTAGCACTCTCTTCAATTACACCTATCAAAAGGCACAGGATTTTACCGACCCTACCAGTGAATGGTATGGAGGTCAGATTCCTTATATACCTTGGCATGGAGGTTCCATCATCCTCAATGGAAGTTATCAAACATGGTCCTGCAACTATAGTTTCATTTATACAGGTGAACGCTATGAAGCAGTCGCCAATATTCCGGAGAACTATGCACAGCCCTGGTATACCCACGATTTTTCTCTATCCAAAACTTTTCAATGGGAGAAAACGGGAATACGTGTAACGGCAGAAATTAATAATATCTTCAATCAACAATATGAAGTAGTGCAATGCTATCCTATGCCCGGTACAAGTTTTAAAATCAAATTAAACGTCATGTTATGAGAATATCTGTTCTATCCATCATTATCTGTTTTGTTCTTCTATCGACTTCTTGTCGCGAAGATGAACGCATTATTCCGTCAACTCCCAACCAAGTTACCCCCGGAGTAAGCGGTACCTCTGTCAAAGGTTTCTTTCTACTCAATGAAGGAAATATGGGAAGCAACAAGGCTACCCTTGATTACTTTGATTACGAAACCGGTATCTATCATAAGAATATCTATGCGGAACGGAACCCGGGAGTCGTACAAGAATTGGGGGATGTGGGAAATGATATCCAAATCTATGGAAATAAGTTATATGCCATCATCAACTGTTCTCATTTCGTAGAAGTGATGAATGTAGAAACAGCAAAACACATCACGCAAATTTCCATACCTAATTGCCGTTATATCGTCTTTAAAGATAAATATGCATACGTCAGTTCGTATGCAGGCCCTGTCAAAATAGATCCCAACGCCAGACTGGGGTATGTAGCACGTGTTGACACTACCACACTGACTGTCAAGGATACCTGTGTGGTCGGCTACCAGCCGGAAGAAATGGTGATTGTGGGCAACAAACTCTATGTAGCCAACTCCGGCGGGTATCGCGTACCTAATTATGACCGCACGGTATCCGTCATCGACTTGAACACATTCAAAGTTATCAAAACCATTGATGTGGGAATCAATTTGCATAGAATGGAATTAGACCAATACGGAAATATTTATGTCTCATCCCGGGGAGATTATTATGACACTTACTCCGAAACATTTGTAATAGATTCCAATACCGATAAAGTAATCGAAGAATTACCGCTTCTTCCCAATACAGAAATGGCTATTTGCAGAGATTCACTGTATGTATACAGTACAGAATGGAGTTATTACACCAACAGTTGGACAGTCTCTTACGCTATCTATAATACAAAAACAAAGAAAACTGATACCCTCAATTTTATTACAGATGGTACGGAAAAATCTATCAAGATACCTTATGGAATAGCAATCAATCCGGAAACAGGTGAATTCTTCGTCACCGATGCCAAAGACTATGTGACTCCCGGCACATTATACTGTTTCTCCCGGGATGGAAAAAAGAAATGGTCAGTCATCACGGGGGACATTCCGGCACATATTGCCTTTACAGATAAGAAACTAAAAGAGATTCAATAATTCACAATTCTATTAATAATTAAAAACAAAAGCAATGAAGAAAATTCTATTTTTACTGCTCACTGTCGTTACAGTATGCAGTTGCTACAATGACGATGATCTCTGGGATAAAGTCAATGATCTCGACGGACGAGTAGAAACACTAGAAACAACAGTCAAGAAAATGAACTCTGAAATTACAACTTTACAGAGTTTGGTAGACGCATTAAATCAAGGGAAA
>CAMTFK010000188.1 GCA_947071285.1 uncultured Bacteroides sp.
GAAGAACAAGGTGCGCAACAGGAATGAAGCAGCACCTTGTTTTCGTTGTTGGGAGTTTGTAACTTTAACATAAATCTTAAAAGTTATACTTTCAGTTTTATTTTAGCCTTCACCAGCAGTCCGGTCAGTTGGACGATGATGAGGGAGAATATGAGCGAGCGCAGTAAGCCCGGGGAGCCGGCATTCAGCACATCGGGATAATGCAAGCCTATTAACTGCTGTATGGAATACCATAGATAAGGAATGATATAGCATGTCAGCGTTGCTGTTCCGGCAGGTTTGATAATATCAAACCAAGGCGTTTTGCCTTTTACATCCGTCAGCCAATAGAACAAACCGAATAGCGGGAAGAATGCGGCAAGGCAATAGAACAACCAGCTTGGAGTGGCTTGTATCTTAGAGATAATCCAGTAAGGATGTGAGCAAAGCGCAGCAATGAGCATGACGACACCCAATACACAAAGAATAGTGATGAACTTGCGCGGGTGTTCGCGGTCGGCATACTTCTGCATCAACAGGGAAGTGAGCACGCCCGACATGCCGAATGCATGCAGTGTCCAATCACTGGGGATGAAAGGTAGCAGGATAATGCGTAAACCGTATTCCTGCGGTATCAGGCTGGAATGGCTGACCACGGCAAGCAGCACAACCACCAGCCATGCGATTACATTCTTACGCAAATTCTCACGGGTAAACAAGTAAATACCGGCACACACCACATACGTCCATCCGATAAGTCCCAGTATGCCCCACCATCCTTGATGGAAAGGTTTCCCGTTTAAATCTTTATATAATACGAGGAATGCCAACAGAGCCACTCCCACGACCTTCATTGCGATGAATAGGTACTTTTTTGAACCTTCGGCCTTTGGATAAACCGCCCAGACCAGAAAGAAACCAATAA
Source organism: uncultured Bacteroides sp. (assembly GCA_947071285.1). Taxonomy (GTDB): domain Bacteria; phylum Bacteroidota; class Bacteroidia; order Bacteroidales; family Bacteroidaceae; genus Bacteroides. The sequence continues at coordinate 905 of CAMTFK010000188.1, forward strand.
CCATCAGTATCGTGAACCATTGATGGGAGAGCCCGCCCTCGATGCCGCCGGAGTTGAGCGAAAACAGTCCCATTGCAATCAGGGCAACTGTACGCCAGAAGACATGCGCAATGACCTGCAAAGTGGTGTCACCTTTCCGGTAACGGTTCTGGATGGCAAAAGATACGGACATACCCATACAGAACAGGAATGCAGGGAAAATAGTGTCGGAGAATCCCATCATGTCTTCATTCATTTCGGCATGTTCGAGCCAGTGGGGGATGTTTTTCAGACCGGGGATGTCATTCACAAAGAGCATAAGGAACATGGTGAGCGCGCGGAATACATCGACCGCCGCCACTCGCTGGGGTGTTAAGTTTTTCATTATCGGATACATTTGGGGGTTAATGCTGCAAATATAGGAAACAAATTTTTTATATTTGTCGCCATGAAGATAAAACTGCTGATATTTTTAGGGTTGGCTTTAGCGGGCATTCGCGGGATGTCAGCCCCGGCTGATGCTCCTCCGATGGATGGGTGGGAGGCCGCTCTTGATGAGGCTATCTGCGCGCATAAAGAATATGTGGCAGTGCGGGAAGCCCGCATTGAGGCATTGAGGCAGCAGTTGGCGCAGACGGATAAGGAAACTACGGATTATTTCCGGCTGAATGCAGAAATGTATCAGGAATACAAAGCTTATATATGCGACTCGGCTCTCTATTATCTCAGCCGTAACCTGCGCTGGGCGCAGCATCACGAAGACCGCGAGGCGGCTGATGAAACGCGTATCCGGCGGGCACATCTGATGTCGGCGGCGGGCATGTATAAAGAAGCTTCTGAAGATTTGGAAAAGATAAACCCTGGGGAATTATCTTCTCGTTTATTGCCCGATTATTATGAATGTTACCGCCATTTGTACGGTGAATTGGGCGTTTATACACAAGATACCTTCCGGCGTGGACGCTATTATAGTCTGTCTGGTGCCTATGGCGACTCACTGATGCAGGTGCTTTCTCCCACTTCCGCTTTTTATCTGGAACGCCGGGAAATGGAGGCTTTCGCTTCCAGACAGTTGGAAGAGGCTTTGAAGATTAACGATACCCGCCTGGCGAGTGTGCGTCCTGATACGCCGGAGTATGCGCTGGTGATGTATCACCGTTCCATGCTCTATCGTCTCTTGGGCGACCGGGAGCAGGAAAAGTATTATCTGGCTTTGTCGGCACTCACCGATATTCGCCTTGCCATAACCGACCATGCTTCCCTATGGATGCTGGCGCAATTACTTTATGAAGAAGGAGACATTGAACGGGCTTACCGCTATATTCGCTTTTCGTGGAGTGAAACCAACCACTACAATGCCCGTAGCCGCAGTTTGCAGACGGCCGGCATTTTGTCTTTGATAGACCTCACCTATCAGGCGATGCAGGAGAAACAGAACGAGCGCCTCCGTTTTTATCTTTTGCTGATTAGTGTTCTGTCCTTGTTGCTCGTCATGGCCATCGTCTGGATTTACCGGCAGATGAAGCACCTCTCCGTGGCGCGTAGCCACTTGGAACAGGCTAATGAGCAATTGCAAATGTCCAACCATATTAAGGAAGAATACATCGGTCGCTTTCTGAAACTCTGTTCTACTTATATCGACCGCCTGGATGCCTACCGCCGTATGGTCAACAAGAAACTCTCCGGCGGACAGACGGAAGAACTCCTGAAAATGGTACGCTCGAGAGATGTGCTCGACACTGACCTGAAAGAACTATATGAGAATTTTGATACGGCTTTCCTTCATCTTTTCCCGGATTTCGTTGAGAAGTTCAATGAGTTGTTGCAACCGGAAGAACGCATCACGCTCCGTAAGGGCGAACTGCTGAACACTGAATTACGTATTTTCGCCTTAATCCGTCTGGGCATTGATGATAGTTCGCAGATAGCAGAATTTCTCCGCTATTCCGTCAACACCATTTATAACTATCGGGCTAAGGTGAAAAATAAGGCATGTATTTCGCGCGATGACTTTGAAACATGCGTCATGAAGATACGTTAAACATACGTCATCCCTCTCTTTCTTATCCACTTTTTCACTTTCTCCGCTCAATCTTATATCGTTGTTTTTTAATGTGTTATCTGTATGAAGACTTTCACTCGTCCACATATTGATAACACCGGGGTACGCAATGCCTTTATCTTGCCTACCTTTGGGGAAGATTAATTAACCCTTGAAAAACATACCATGAACTTGAAACTACCTCTTTTATTAGGATGCTGTCTATTCATTGCTATTACTGCATGTGCCAAGACATCTGCTTCGCTGGGCGAAGATGCAACTGGGAAGAAAGTGGACGTATATATTACGACCGCCGACCGCCAGCAAAGTTTTAACCACACCACTCAGAAGCTCTCAAAATCTCCTGCGTCTGCGTCTGTCATCACCCTGAACCCTGCGGTGCAATATCAGGAAATGGATGGTTTCGGTGCTGCCGTCACCGGCTCTACCTGCTATAACCTGATGCAGATGGCACCTGCCGACCGTGCTAAGTTTCTTACTGAAACCTTCTCTGATAAAGACGGGCTGGGTTTCAGCTATATTCGCATTTCCATCGGTTGCTCCGACTTTTCGCTGAGCGAATATACCTGCTGTGATACGGAAGGTATTGAGAACTTTGCTTTGCAAACCGAAGAGAAAGATTACGTGATACCTATTCTGAAAGATATTTTAGCCATTAATCCCACTATCAAGATATTGGGTTCTCCGTGGACTTGTCCCAAATGGATGAAAGTGAATAACCTGGAAGAGAAGAAGCCTTTTGACTCCTGGACGAGCGGGCAACTGAACCCGGATTATTATCAGGATTATGCCACTTATTTCGTGAAATGGATAGAGGCATTCCGTGAAGAAGGCATTGAGATTTATTCCATTACTCCACAGAATGAGCCGTTGAATAGGGGCAATTCCGCTTCTTTGTTCATGGGCTGGAAGGAAGAACTGGCTTTTGTGCGCGATGCCCTTGGCCCTGCTTTCAAAACTGCCGGACTGGATACAAAGATTTATGCTTTCGACCATAATTATAATTATGATAATATGGCCGACCAACAAGGGTACCCCGCCAAGATGTATGATGACGAAGTAGCCGCCGCTTTCCTCACCGGTGCTGCTTACCACAACTATGGTGGCAGACGCGAAGAACTGAACAATATTCAGCAGAAACGCCCGGATAAGGAACTGATTTTCACCGAAACCTCTATCGGCATGTGGAATGATGGACGCAATCTTGAAAAACGCTTGATGGAAGACATGCGTGAGGTGGCCCTCGGAACTGTAAACAATTGGTGCAAAGGCGTTATTGTATGGAATCTGATGCTGGACAATGAGCGTGGTCCCTGGCGCGAAGGTGGTTGCAAAACTTGTTACGGTGCTGTGGACATCAGTCGTGAAGACTATAAAACGATGACTTATAATTCTCATTATTATATCATCGGGCATCTGTCGTCTGTGGTGAAACCGGGTGCTGTGCGCATAGAAAGCACGGGTGATGCAGGGGAAGGATTGATGTATTCTGCCTTTGAAAATCCCGATGGAACCGTGGCTTTTGTGCTCTTGAACGAAGGAACTACGGAAGCCAGGTTGGCGGTAAAGGACGGAAAGAATTATGTGGATTGCGTAGTGCCTGCCAAGTCGGTAGCCTCTTATCGCTGGAAGAAATAATCTTATATTTATAATACCATGTTGAAATCTATTTTAGTGGGTACATCCCTCTTAGCAGCCTCCCTGATGTTGGGAAGTTGCGGTGAAAAGGCAGAAAAGACACAGAAACCTGCCGCGTTTATTACTGTTCAAGGGCAAGACTTGATAAAGCCCGATGGTACAAAACTCTTTATAATGGGCACTAATCTGGGCAACTGGCTGAATCCGGAAGGTTATATGTTCAAGTTCAACAAGACCAACTCTCCCCGTTTCATCAATGAAATGTTCAGCCAATTGGTGGGGCCTGACTTTACTGCTGAATTCTGGAAAGCATTTAAAGACAATTACATTACCCGTGAGGATGTACAGTTCATCAAGAATACAGGTGCGAACACTATCCGCCTCCCGTTCCATTACAAGCTCTTCACGGACGAAGATTTTATGGGGCTGACTGCTAATCAGGATGGTTTTGCTCGCGTGGACAGCGTAGTGGAATGGTGTCGTGAAGCAGACCTTTATCTTATTCTCGATATGCACGATGCTCCGGGCGGACAAACGGGCGATAATATCGATGATAGCTACGGATATCCCTGGTTGTTCGAGAGTGAAACCAGCCAGCAATTGTATTGCGATATCTGGCGCAAGATTGCAGACCGTTACAAGAATGAACCGGTTATTCTCGGTTATGAGCTTTTTAATGAGCCCATTGCTCCGTACTTCCCGAATATGGAGGAACTGAACGGTAAACTGGAAAATATATACAAGATGGGTGTAGCTGCTATCCGTGAGGTGGATAACAACCATATCATCTTGTTGGGTGGTGCACAATGGAATGGCAACTTCAAGCCGTTTACGGACTCTAAGTTTGATGATAAAATAATGTATACCTGCCATCGCTATGGAGGTGATCCGACGAAAGCAGCTATCCAGAGCATTATTGATTTCCGCGATAGTGTGAACCTGCCGATGTATATGGGTGAGATCGGTCATGACACGGACGAATGGCAGGCTGCTTTCTGCCAGACGATGCGTGAAAATAATATTGGCTACACTTTCTGGCCGTATAAGAAGATGGATGGTTCCAGTTTTGTAGGGATTACTCCGCCGGAGAACTGGGCGAATATTGTTTATTTCTCTGAGGCTCCGCGCACGTCGTATAAGGAAATCCGTGATGCACGTCCCGACCAGATAATGGTACGCAAGGCAATGATGGATTTTATCGAGGCTTGTAAATTGGAGAATTGCGTGGTGCAGGAAGGGTATATACAATCGTTAGGAATGAAACAGTGATACTATCTCCATTCTCCTCCTCCCGGGAGGAGGAGTACCCCAACGGGGGGAGGTGGTAGGTAAAACAATAAAATACCTATATATCACAAGGCTAAGAAATTCTTTTTTCACCTACCACCCCGCCCTTTGGGCACCCCTCCTCCGTGGAGGAGGGGAACTGAGATACTTTGACAATTTAATAAAACATTAATAAATATCAATATGAAGAAAGTATTATTCGGTTTGGCACTTGCTGTTGCTCTCCCGCTTTTTGCACAGCAGAAACCTGTATATCTGGATGCAACCAAACCCATTGAAGAAAGAGTGGAAGATGCCTTGAAAAGGCTGACCATCGAAGAAAAAGTAGCTATGCTGCATGCGCAGAGTAAATTCAGCAGTCCGGGCGTACCCCGCTTGGGTATTCCCGAGTTCTGGATGACGGACGGCCCTCATGGCATCCGTCCCGAAGTGCTTTGGGATGAATGGGATCAGGCTGGCTGGACCAATGACTCTTGTGTAGCTTTCCCGGCTTTGACTTGCCTGGCTGCTACTTGGAGTCCGGAAATGTCCATGCTTTATGGAAAGAATATCGGTGAAGAGGCACGTTATCGCAATAAAGCCGTTCTTCTGGGCCCTGGTGTCAATATCTACCGCACCCCGTTGAATGGGCGTAACTTTGAGTATATGGGCGAAGACCCGTATCTGGCTTCCCGTATGGTAGTCCCTTACGTGCAGGGTGTGCAGCAAAATGGTGTAGCAGCCTGTGTGAAGCATTATGCGCTGAACAATCAGGAAGTCAACCGCCACACCACTAATGTCATTGTAGACGACCGTGCCCTCTATGAAATCTATCTGCCTGCTTTCAAAGCTGCCGTTCAGGAAGGTAAAGCGTGGTCTATTATGGGCGCTTACAATTTGTATAAAGGCCAGCATGCCTGCCATAACCAGTATCTGCTGAATGATATTCTGAAAGGCGAGTGGGGATTTGATGGCGTAGTTGTTTCTGATTGGGGCGGCACACATGATACCGACCAATCCATTACAAACGGCCTTGATATGGAATTTGGCAGTTGGACGGATGGCCTTGCCAACGGTAGCAGCAATGCTTATGATAACTATTATCTGGCTGCACCCTATTTGGAGCGTCTCAGGTCCGGTAAGGTAGGTACTAAGGAACTGGATGATAAAGTACGTCGCATCTTGCGCCTGGCATTCCGCACTACGATGGATATGAATCGCCCTTTCGGTTCCATACTGTCTCCCGAGCATTATGAGGCCGCCCGCCGTATTGGTGAAGAGGGTATTGTATTACTACAAAATAAGGGTGCCGTATTGCCCATCGACCTGAATAAAACGAAGAAGATTGCCGTTATCGGTGAGAATGCTGTGAAGATGATGACTGTAGGCGGTGGTAGTTCTTCCCTGAAAGTACAGCGTGAGCTCTCTCCGCTGGATGGTATCCGGAACCGTGTAGGGAATCGGGCGGAAGTGGTTTATGCCCGTGGCTATGTGGGCGATGCAACAGGCGAATATAATGGTGTGGTAACGGGACAGAACCTAAAAGACGACCGTACGCCCGAAGAGCTGATAGCTGAAGCCGTAAAAGTGGCCACAGATGCTGATTATGTGATCTTCATTGGCGGACTGAATAAGAGCAACAATCAGGATTGCGAAGATTCCGACCGCAAAGGGCTTGACCTGCCTTATGCACAAGATGATGTCATCTCTGCCTTGGCAAAAGCCAATAAGAACCTGATTGTAGTAAATGTTTCCGGTAATGCTGTGGCAATGCCTTGGATTGCAGAAGTTCCTTCCGTATTGCAAGCCTGGTTCCTGGGTTCCGAAGCCGGGAATTCCCTTGCTGCTGTATTGATGGGGGATGTCAATCCTTCCGGAAAGTTGCCTTTCACTTTCCCCGCTCGCTTGGAAGATGTTCCGGCTCACAGTGTGGGTGAATATTTTGCTGACCGCAGCAAGAAGGTGGTGGACATGAAATATAATGAAGGTATCTTCGTAGGTTACCGCTGGGCGGATAAACAGAAGAAGGTGAAACCATTGTTCCCTTTCGGACACGGATTGTCTTATACAACATTTGCTTACGGCAAACCGGCTACCGATAAGAAAGTGATGTCTGCTGATGATGAAATAACCTTCACCGTAACTGTGAAGAACACAGGTGAGCGTGAAGGTCAGGAAGTTGTACAGCTATATATCAGCGATAAGAAATCCTCTTTGCCTCGTCCTGTCAAAGAATTGAAAGGTTTCAAGAAAGTGAAACTGGCGCCGGGCGAAGAGAAAGAAGTTACATTTACGATAGATAAAGAGGCTTTGAGTTACTTTGACGATGCTCAGCATGCCTGGATAGCCGAACCGGGCAAGTTTGAGGCAATCATTGCAGCTTCGGCAGCAGATATAAAGGGTGTAGTACCTTTTGAACTAAAATAAACGCACTGAAAGGAGATTTTTCTTTTCATTGGCTATTATTAAAAATAGCGTAAATTGATAGGGTGGTGACCGTGAGGTTAACGCCCTATTCTGTTTTATAATGAAGGTAAGAATATAAAGTGTGTAATGTAGTAATTAATACAAAATTGTTTCCTCTAAAATTTTGCGTTTATTTCTTTAAATCCCCCTTAGAGATGTATGTAGGGCATGCTTGATCTGTAAACTTGTATATTAGCAATTATGTAACTTGTATATAATGATAATCTATTGCCTTTTCATATATTAAATAATTTGAATTTATTTCTCTCGTAAGTTTCGGATATTGAAACAATTGTATTTTTAATATTCATATATTGAAACTGATGTTCTTAAAAACCTCCTTTTTCTTGTTTCAGCAACTTCTCTACTAAACAATCACTTAAATAGTAGTCTTCCTACTTTTTTAGTGCCTATAACAG
>CAMTFK010000189.1 GCA_947071285.1 uncultured Bacteroides sp.
AGTTTGCACTATCTTTGCTTAAAAGCGAAAATAGGCTGCACCTCAGCATTAAAAATAAGCAAGCTTATTTTGTACTGCTTTCGGTTTGCACTATCTTTGCCGCCAATAGTTGATTTTTTAGTATGAACGGACAATTTTCCTCAATATTATTGGAAAAGGCGGTGAGCGAGTTTGCCAAGCTGCCCGGGGTGGGACGGAAGACTGCCATGCGACTGGTGTTGCATCTTTTGCGACAGGACACGGCGGTGGTGGAAGCTTTCGGCAATGCCATTGTTACACTGAAACATGAAGTGAAGTATTGTAAGGTTTGCCACAATATTTCGGATACGGAGACTTGCCGCATTTGTGCTAATCCGCAACGGGATGCATCTATAGTTTGTGTTGTGGAGAATATCCGCGATGTGATGGCGGTGGAAGCTACACAGCAATTCCGGGGACTGTATCATGTGTTGGGTGGAGTGATTTCGCCAATGGATGGTGTAGGTCCGGGTGACTTGCAGATAGAAAGTCTTGTGCAACGCGTGGCTGCGGGTGGGATAAAAGAGATTATCCTGGCGCTCAGCACTACGATGGAAGGCGATACCACCAACTTCTATATCTACCGTAAACTGGAAAAGATGGGAGTGAAGCTGAGTGTGATTGCTCGCGGCATCTCTGTAGGTGATGAACTGGAGTATGCCGATGAAGTGACACTGGGCCGCAGCATTGTGAACCGGACGCCCTTTTCGGGAAATTAAAAATTAAAAATTGAGAAATGGAAGAACAGATAAAACACGTAGTAGCTCGTTTGAAGTCGCTATTTATTGGTTTCTGGCTGTTGCCGGTGATATTTATCGTGGTGGGTGAAACTGGTGGAGGCTGGGTGGGCATGTATGCTGCCGATGTGCGCGCCACTTATTTTGCAGAAACACTAACCATCCTGCTGGTTGCCGTTTGTGTGCCTGTATCTCTGAAGTTGTTTGCATGGGTATTGACGCGGAAGATTGATATGGTCAGTCTGCCCGAAGCTTTGCGTCTCTACTCGTTTTGGAGCAAAATCCGCATGCTGCTTTTGACATTGCCGATGCTGGTTGGCTTTGCCGTATATTATCTTATGCTGAGTAATAAGGGTGTGCTTTGTGCATTTATTGCTCTCACGGCTTCACTGTTCTGCCTGCCCGGCGAGGGACGCTTGCGTAAAGAACTGCATATCAACAAAGAGGAAGAAGCATGAAACTCTCCATTGTCATAGTCAACTACAATGTGAAGCATTATCTGGAACAGTGCCTCTGTTCTGTATATAGGGCTATCGACAATCTTTCAGCCGAAGTACTGGTAGTTGACAATGCCTCGGCCGATGGCTCGGAAGCATATATCACCGGGCGCTTTCCGCACGTCACCTATATATATAATAAGGAGAATGCCGGCTTTGCCCGTGCCAATAACCAAGCCATCAGGCAGGCGAAGGGGGAATATGTGTTGTTGCTGAATCCTGATACCCTGTTGCCGGAAGATACTTTGGAGAATGCACTGCTTTTTATGGATACCCATCCCCGTGCCGGAGCTGCCGGCATGAAAATGCTGACGGACGACGGACGTTTTCTGCGGGAGTCGAAGCGCGGTTATCCTACTCTGGCAGCCACTTTCGGCAAATTGTCCGGTTTGGGAAAACTGTTCCCCCGTTCCAAAAGTCTGGGCGGTTATTATTGTAACGCTTTGGATATGGATGCCATCCATCGGGTGGAGGTGCTGGCAGGAGCATTCATGCTGCTGCGTGCTTCTGCATTGGAAAAATCCGGATTGCTGGATGAGGACTTCTTTATGTATGGTGAGGACATTGACTTGTCTTGCCGGATAGAGGCGGCGGGATACGAAAACTATTATCTGCCTTATCCGATACTGCATTATAAAGGAGAAAGTACATCGAAGGATACCTACCGCCATGTGCGCGTATTTTGTGAGGCAATGGATATTTTCTTCCGTAAGCATGGCAAGCGTTATGGCATTGTGGGGAGTGGGCTGGTTCGTGCAGGCATTCATTTACAGATGTATATTCGCTTGTCGGTACTTTTCTTGCGGCGTACATTCTGTTTTCGGGGAAAAGAGACGAAACTGTCTCTCCGGAAGGGACAGCGCTTGCCCCGTTTTCTTGTTTTTGGCGAAGAAGCAACCATTCACAGTCTGCGCAGCTTGTTCAAACGCAACGGGCTGACCGGAAAACATCATTTTGTAGTGTCTAACGAAACATCCGCGATAGACGGGCATGGTAGCGCGTTTGTCCCGTTGAAAGGCTTCACGCATGTGGTGTATGACTGCCGTGCTTTTTCTTTTTCAACAATCATCCGTTTGCTCTCCCGCCACCGGAAGATGGGTTTGCATCTTGGAATTTATAATCCGAAGAGTCGCGTGCTGGTGACTCCCGAAAAATGTTATCTCTGACAATGAAACATAACTATTTTATCAACGACCGTATCCGCCTCCGTGCCATGGAGCCGGAAGACCTGGAACTGATTTATGAAATGGAAAATGACCCGCAGCAGTGGGACATCAGTAACTTCACCGTGCCCTATTCGCGCTATGTGATGAAGCAATATCTGGAGAGCTCGCAATGCGATATGTTTGCCGATAAACAGCTTCGTATGATAATTGTGCGCCTTGAGGACGGAGTGGCGATAGGTACGATTGACATAACGGACTTTGCCCCTATACATGCACGTGGAGAAGTGGGCATCGTCATCCGGAAAGAGTTTCGCGGGGCGGGTTATGCCAAAGATGCGTTGACGCTGCTTTGTGAATATGCTTTTGATTTCTTGCACCTGAGGCAACTCGTTGTCCATGTTGCTACGGACAATGAGGCAAGCATGCGGTTGTTCACCTCTTGCGGTTTTGTGCAATGCGGGCTTTTGAAAGACTGGCTGTTTGTAGAAGGATGTTTCAAAGATGTTGCATTGTTGCAGCGCATCCGGACGGATTGATTAATTCAGCGTCGGTATCTGAGGGAAACGTGACCATGTCTCGTATTTACCTCCCAGTTGCCCCAATGCATTCTTCCAAAGTTTGGAACTTCCCTTTTCGTCCATAAGGGAAGTGATGTCCGCCGACCCTATCAGCCAGGTGTTTTCCTCTATTTCACGGCATAACTGGTCGTGCTCCCAACCGGAGTAACCGAGGAAGAAGCGTATTTTGCCTGTTATATCATTGCCTTGCAGGATATAACGGCGGATAGCGTCGAAATCTCCATTCAGATAGAAGCCCTTTCCTATTTGTAGTGAGTCCTCTATATCTTTCAGGGTGTGAAGGTAAAACAGTGTATCGGTGCTCAACGGGCCACCTTTATAAATAGGTATATTGTCTATGTCCCTGAATTCTTTCAGCACATCATTGAGATATAGCGGGAGAGGCTTGTTCAGCACCATTCCCATTGTTCCATCCTGTGTGTGGTCTATCAGTAATATAACAGAGCGGCCAAACATCTCGTCGTAAAGAAACGGTTCAGATATCAACACTTTTCCACGTGAAGGTACCACGTGGTTGGTTTCTATTTTAAATATATCCGCATTAGTATCCATGCCACTAATATACAGACAAATCCTTGAAAAACAAATATTATTTCCCTTTTTTCACTGATTGATATTAATTTCATGCTATCAAACAGGTTTTTATTAAAAAGAAATTGGTTACATTTGCCGAATGTAATTTCTTTATTGTATTCTATGAAACTAACTAGTCGCGCTTATATATATTTATTGATTTTAAGTTCTTTTTTTTCATATAGTAGCCCCGGTTATGCTGTTTCTACAGACGATGTAAACGAAACGTTTAGGATGGCATCTGCGCAGAAAAAGATTACCGGGCGTGTTTTGGATGAAAAAGGTATCCCTTTGCCGGGGGCTACTGTCTTAGAGAAAGGTACTTCTAACGGAGTGGCTACGAATGTGGATGGCCAGTTTGAACTAACCGTTGCGGATGACGCCATATTGCAGTTCTCCTTCATGGGATGTAAGACGGAGGAGATAAGTGTAAAAGGACATGCATACCTGGACATCGTACTGCTGGAAGATGCTATGGAGCTGGATAAAGTGATTATAACAGCTCTGGGTATTGAGAAGAAGGAACATTCCCTCTCTTATGCAACAAGCCAGATAAAGAACGAGGATTTGAACCGGGTAAAGATGCCTAACCTGATAACTTCGCTTACCGGAAAAGCTGCCGGTGTGCAGATAAACCAGGTTTCGTCGGGTGTGGGGGCATCTGCCAAGGTAAGTATTCGCGGAATCCGTTCTGTGGCAAGCGATAATCAGCCTCTTTATGTGATTGACGGTGTGCCTATGCTGAACTCTACTTCGGAACAGGCTTTCAGTGCTATCGGAGGTACGGCAAACGCCGGCAACCGTGATGGAGGGGACGGAATTTCAGGTCTGAACTCGGAAGATATAGAAAGTATCAGTATCCTGAAAGGTGCTCCTGCGGCGGCACTATACGGAAGTCAGGCGGCTAATGGTGTGATACTGATTACTACGAAAAAAGGTAAATCGCAGGGGCAACGGAGCATCTCGTTCTCTACCAGCCTGATGTTTGATAATGCCGCGTCTTTGCCTGAGATGCAGAACCGCTACGGAGTGAGTGACGGCGTGGATAGCTGGGGCGAACGAAAGAACTTGCCGAAGTATGATAATCTGAAAGACTTTTATTCTACCGGGATGACTTCCATCACTTCCGTATCCGTGAGTCATGGCAATGAGAAGTTGCAGAATTACTTCTCGTATGCCAACACTACAGGGCATGGTGTTATTGAAAAGAACCGTTTATCGAAACATAATATAACTCTCAGGGAGACTTCCGTGATGTTTGACGACCGCTTAAAGCTGGACGGTAATGTAAACCTGATGCGTCAGGTGACCAAAAATAAACCGACCGTGGGTGGATTTTATATGAATCCGTTAGTCGGACTCTACCGCTTTCCCCGTGGAGAAGATTTGTCGTACTATAAAGATAACTTCGAGGTGTATGATGAAAGCAGAAACCTGAATATACAGAACTGGCATACATCTTATGAGGACTTTGAGCAAAATCCTTATTGGATAATCAACCGCATACAAAGTAAGGATGTGCGTATGCATGCCATTGTTTCTTTGTCGGCAAACCTGAAAGTCAATGACTGGCTGACGATGCAGGCGCGTGGTAATGTGGATTGTATTGATGATAAGGTGCGTCAGCAGTTTTATGCTTCCACGGCTCCCGCCCTGGCGGGTATCAATGGGCGATATGTGGAGATGGATTATCAGGAAGTGCAATTCTATGGTGACTTGCTGCTGATGATGAAGAAGCAGTGGGGAGACTATTCGGTAAATGGTGCGTTGGGTGCCAGCATCAACGATAAAACAGTGAACTCCACCCGTTATGATTCGAAGACAGCTTCTCTGAAATATGCCAATGTATTTAATCTGGCAAATATAATTATGAATGGTTCGGCAAGCCTGGACCAGAAGATAGATGCCCAACGGCAGTTGCAATCGGTGTTCGGTACGGTACAGGTGGGATATAAGGAAAGCGCCTACATTGACTTGTCGGCACGTAATGACTGGGCGTCTACTCTGGCGTATACTTCGCATGAGAAAAGCGGTTTCTTTTATCCTTCGGTGGGTACTTCCTTGATATTGAATCGTCTGCTTAAGTTGCCGGAATGGGTTTCGTATGCCAAAGTGCGTGCCGCATATAGTATGGTGGGTAATGATATTCCGATGTTCATCACGAATTCTTCTTCACACATCACTGCCGGTGGCGAAATTATGGCGAATGATGCTGCTCCTTTCAAGGATATGGAGCCTGAAATGACTTATTCGTGGGAAGCAGGTGTCGAAGCACGCTTCTTGAATAGCCGTGTCGGTTTCAATCTTACTTTTTATAAGACAAATACTCGCAATCAGTTCTTCAAGTTGCCCACGTTGGCGGGTGATAAATTTGCTTACCGCTATGTGAATGCGGGCAATATCCAGAATGTGGGGTGGGAATTTGCTCTGGACGCAACTCCTGTGATGAAGAATGATTTCATGTGGAGCACTACTCTTAACTTTGCCTCCAATAAAAACAAGATTATCTCTTTGCACGAGGAACTGAAAGAGTTTGTTTATGGCCCCACAAGCTTTTCTTCGAGCTACGCCATGAAGCTGGTGAAGGGTGGCTCGATAGGTGATATTTATGGAAAAGCCTTTGAAAGGGATGCTTCCGGAAATATTGTTTATGAGACGGAAGGCAGCAATGCGGGATTACCGAAAATAGTAGGCGATGGAAATACGGTAAAGGTGGGAAATTCTAATCCGAAGTTCCAGATGGGATGGAATCATACACTTTCCTACAAAGACCTCTCACTGTATTTTCTGGTGGATTGCCGCTATGGCGGCAAGGTGCTTTCGCAGACGCAGGCGGATATGGACTTATATGGTGTGTCGGAAGCCACTGCCAAGGCCCGGGATAAAGAATATGTGATGCTTGAAGGACAGCGGATAGATAACGTGAAAGGTTTCTACAAAATAGTAGGTGGACGTGCAGGAACGACGGAATATTATATGTATGACGCAACGAATATCCGGTTGAGGGAACTTTCTCTGTCCTATCAGTTGCCTGCCTCCTGGATGGAAAAATCGAAGGTGCTAAAGAAAGCGCAGGTGTCATTTATTGCCCGCAATTTGTTCTTCTTTTATAAGAAAGCTCCTTTTGACCCTGATTTGGTGTTGTCTACCGGTAATGACAATCAGGGTATTGATGTGTACGGAATGCCTACAACGCGTAGTTGGGGCTTTTCGTTGAAGTGTGAATTTTAATAGGTGAGGAGGAAAACTGGAATGAGAAGATATGGTTGGATATTCGGAGCGCTGTTAGCCCTTACTTCATGTACGGGTGATTTCAGGGATATAAATACGGATAAATCCGGAGTGACGGATGATGATTTGCAGATAGACTACAATGAGCATGGCATTCGTCTGGGAATCATTCAGCAGGGCATTTACTTTAATTATGATTATGGAAAAGGTAAGAACTGGCCTTTCCAGTTGACACAGAACCTGAATGCGGATATGTTCAGCGGATACATGCACGATGGCAAGCCTCTGAATGGAGGTTCTCATAATTCGGACTATAACCTGCAGGACGGCTGGAACAGTGCAATGTGGGGACATACATATTCATACGTCTTTCCGCAGATATACCAGTCGGAGAATGCGACCCGTAACCAGCATCCGGGGTTCTTCGGGGTTACCAAGATATTGAAGGTGGAAGTGATGCACCGGGTTACGGATTATTACGGTCCTATCGTGTATACCCGGTTTGCCGATTATGATGCAAAGTACATGCCCGACACGCAGGAAGAAGTTTATAAAGAGTTCTTTTGCGAATTGGATACGGCAGTGAACACACTGACCGATTATGTGAAGACGAATCCGGAAGCTGCGGAGTTCTCACGTTTTGATATTCTGATGAATGGTGAGTATACTTCGTGGATAAAGTTTGCCAATTCTTTGAGAATGAGACTTGCCATGAGGATTGCCGTTGTAGACAAGGAAAGAGCCCGTGCAGAGTTTCTGAAAGCTTTTAATAATGAATACGGGGTGCTGGAAGTTGAAAATGAGCCGGTAGCTGTTTCTACACAAGGGGGATATACTAATCCGTTGGGTGAACTGAACCAGGTATGGAATGAAACTTTCATGAGTGCTCCGATGGAATCTATAATGGGTGGGTACGATGATCCGAGGCGCAGCGTCTATTTTGCGACGTCTCAGGATGAAGCCTTTAAGAATGAATACCGTGGAATCCGTCAGGGAACCTGTTTCTCTCATAATAATTATCTGGGAATGTCGAAATTGAAAGTTAGTCAGGAGACCGATGCGGTTCTCATGACTGCTGCGGAAGTCTGGTTCCTGCGGGCGGAAGCTGCCTTGCGAAACTGGACGGGAGAATCGGCAGGCACTTGTTATGAGAAAGGAGTTACCTCTTCTTTGCATCAGCATGGCATCATGCAGGCTGAAAGTTATCTGAACAGTGATAAACTGCCGGCTGACTTTGTGGATACATACGATTCGGAGAATAATATAGCAGCCCGTTGCAAGGTATCTCCGAAATGGATAGAGACGGCTGACCGTGAAATTAAGCTGGAGAAGATTATCACGCAGAAATGGCTTGCCATGTTTCCCGAAGGCTGCGAAGCTTGGGCGGAACAGCGGAGGACAGGTTATCCGCGTCTTTTCCCCGTGCGCTTCAATCATAGTAAGGATGGGTGCGTGGATACGGAGACTATGATACGGCGTTTGAATTTTCCCGGTGGCTTGCAGACGGAGAATCCGGATCAATATCAGGCATTGGTGAAAGCCCTGGGAGGGGAAGATAATGCCGGTACCCGTTTGTGGTGGGATACCGGCAATAACTGGTAAAATTATACCGGATGGTTCTCTGCAAAGATTGCCATACGTTCATCTAATTGTGCATATTGGTGATCCTGTATGAAAGAGGTGCAGGCACGCAGACCTTCCTGATGGCTGCCTGTAGTAATCAGTGAAATGGCACTGACACCATAGTACATCAATTCTTTGGCAAGTTCACCGCTGGTCATGCCCGGATAACCAATCGTAAAGTAGAAACCATCGGCAACAGGATTTCCCAAATCATTATCATATACCAGGTGGAAACCGTGACGCAGGAAAATCTCTTTCAGCTTATGGGCACGCTCACCGTATATTTTCACTTCAT
>CAMTFK010000190.1 GCA_947071285.1 uncultured Bacteroides sp.
ACTGAAAACAATACAACCGATACAAATAATCGGAAGTATGGAGACGGAGATAACGGGAGTGAATATAGACTCCCGACTGGTGCAAGCCGGACATCTGTTCATGGCTATGCGCGGCACCCAGACAGACGGGCATGCCTACATCGCCGTTGCCATTGAAAAAGGTGCCGTGGCCGTGCTTTGCGAAGACGTGCCCGAAGACCGGAAAGAGGGTATTACTTATATTCAGGTGAAAGACAGCGAAGATGCCGTAGGCAAGGTAGCCACTACTTTTTATGATGACCCGACTTCCAAGATAGAACTGGTAGGCGTGACTGGAACGAATGGGAAAACCACTATTGCCACCTTATTATATGATACATTCCGTTACTTCGGTTACAAGGTGGGATTGATTTCTACCGTTTGCAACTATATAGACGATAAGGCCGTACCTACCGAACATACAACCCCCGACCCCATCACCCTGAACCAACTATTAGGGCAGATGGCAGATTCCGGATGCAAGTATGTTTTCATGGAGGTGAGTTCACACTCCATCGCCCAGAAACGCATCAGCGGTCTGCGCTTTGCAGGTGGCATCTTCACCAACCTGACGCGCGACCATCTGGATTATCATAAAACGGTGGAGAATTATCTGAAAGCCAAGAAGAAATTCTTCGATGATATGCCCAAGAATGCATTCAGCCTAACGAATCTGGATGACAAGAACGGCCTCGTCATGACGCAGAACACGCGCTCCAAAGTATATACTTACTCCTTGCGCAGCCTCTGCGACTTCAAAGGCAAAATATTGGAATCGCATTTCGAAGGTATGTTGCTCGACTTCAACAACCACGAACTGGCAGTGCGTTTCATCGGTCGTTTCAATGCTTCAAACTTGCTGGCAGTGTTCGGCGCAGCCGTGTTGCTTGGCAAGAAGGAGGAAGATGTACTGGTTGCCCTCAGCACCTTGCATCCGGTAACCGGACGTTTTGAGGCCATCCGCTCACCTAAAGGCTACACCGCCATCGTGGACTATGCACATACCCCGGATGCGCTCATCAATGTATTGAATGCCATTCATGGTGTACTCGAAGGCAAAGGAAAAGTCATTACTGTGGTAGGTGCAGGGGGTAATCGCGACAAGGGTAAACGCCCCATCATGGCAAAGGAAGCTGCCAAAGCAAGCGACCGCGTCATCATCACCTCGGATAATCCGCGCTTTGAAGAACCGCAAGACATCATCAACGACATGCTTGCCGGTCTGGACAAAGACGATATGCAAAAGACCATCAGCATTGCCGACCGCCGCGAAGCCATCAAAACGGCTTGCATGCTGGCACAGCCGGGTGATGTAATTCTCGTAGCCGGAAAAGGGCATGAGAACTATCAGGAGATAAAAGGAGTGAAACATCACTTTGATGATAAAGAAGAATTAAATAGAGTGTTTAACGGTTAGTGATAAGTGATTAGCGGCTGCGCTGTCATACCGCAAGGCACTAATCACTAATCACTAAAAAACTTATCACTAACAACATGTTATATTACTTATTTCAATGGTTAGATAAATATGATATTCCCGGTGCGGGTATGTTCGGGTATACATCCTTCCGGGCACTGATGGCAATTCTTCTGGCATTGCTCATTTCAAGTATCTGGGGTGACCGTTTCATCAACTTACTGAAACGGAAACAGATTACGGAAACACAGCGTGATGCCAGCATCGACCCGTTCGGAGTGGACAAGGTAGGTGTGCCGAGTATGGGTGGTGTCATTATCATTGTGGCAATTCTCATTCCATGTCTGTTGCTGGGTAAACTGAGCAACATCTACATGATATTAATGCTGATTACCACCGTATGGTTGGGGTCACTGGGGTTTGCCGACGATTATATCAAGATTTTCAAGAAAGACAAGGAAGGCTTGCACGGAAAGTTCAAGATTATCGGACAGGTAGGTTTGGGACTGATTGTAGGTCTGACACTTTACCTCAGCCCGCAAGCCGTTATCCGTGAAAACATTGAAGTGCAGAAGCCCGGTCAGGAAATGGAAGTAATCCATGCCGGACAGGACATCAAGTCTACACAGACCACTATTCCGTTCTTCAAGAGCAATAACCTGGATTATGCCGACATTGTAGGTTTCATGGGTAAACATGCACAGACGGCAGGCTGGGTGTTATTTGTAATCATCACCATTTTCGTAGTAACTGCCGTCAGCAACGGAGCTAACCTGAATGATGGAATGGACGGAATGGCGGCCGGGAACTCGGCTATCATCGGACTGGCATTGGGAATACTGGCTTATGTATCGAGCCATATCGAGTATGCCGGTTACCTGAATATCATGTATATTCCAGGGTCGGAAGAACTGGTAATCTTCATCTGTGCTTTCATCGGTGCCATGATTGGTTTCCTGTGGTACAATGCGTTTCCGGCACAGGTGTTTATGGGTGATACGGGTAGTTTGACGATTGGCGGCATCATTGCTGTGTTCGCCATCATCATACACAAAGAATTGCTGATACCCATTCTTTGCGGCGTATTCCTGGTGGAGAATTTATCGGTTATCCTGCAACGCTTCTATTATAAAGCCGGAAAACGGAAAGGAGTGAAACAAAGATTGTTCAAGCGAACACCTATTCATGACCATTTCCGCACTTCCATGAGCCTGATAGAACCGGGCTGCACGGTGAAGTTTACAAAACCGACGAAGCTGTTCCACGAATCAAAAATTACTGTCCGCTTCTGGATTGTAACGATTGTACTGGCAGCGATAACGATTATAACATTAAAAATCAGATAATAGAGCTACCAGTGACGAGCTACAAGCTACAAGTGCTCGCTACTGGCCGCTAATAAGAAACAAACTTGTAGCAACTACCAACTCCAGCCACTACTGGTAGGCTCGTAGCTGGTAGCCCGTAACTAAAGAAAACATGAGTAGAATTGTAGTATTAGGAGCCGGAGAGAGCGGTGCAGGTGCTGCCGTACTCGCCAAAGTGCAGGGGTTCGACACGTTCGTTTCCGACATGTCCGCCATTAAAGACAAATACAAGGTATTACTGGGCAAATACAACATTGCCTGGGAGGAAGGACAGCACACGGAAGAGTTGATTTTGAATGCCGATGAAGTAGTGAAAAGCCCCGGTATCCCCAACGACGCTCCGATGATACTGAAACTGAAAGAGCAAGGAACGCCCGTCATCTCTGAGATAGAGTTTGCGGGACGCTATACCCATGCTAAAATGATATGTATTACCGGCTCAAACGGTAAGACCACCACCACCTCACTCATTTACCATATCTTCAAGAGTGCAGGGCTGAATGTAGGTCTGGCCGGTAACATTGGCAACAGCCTCGCCTTGCAGGTAGCAACGGAACAACATGATTATTATGTGATTGAACTTAGTTCTTTCCAACTGGACAACATGTATAACTTCCGCGCCAACATCGCCGTGTTGATGAATATCACACCCGACCATCTGGACCGCTACGACCATTGCATGCAGAAGTATGTGGATGCCAAATTCCGCATCACGCAGAATCAGACACCGGAAGATGCTTTCATCTTCTGGAACGATGACCCCATCATCAAACGTGAGTTGGACAAACACGGGTTGCGCGCCCACCTTTATCCATTCTCTGCTGTGAAAGAAGACGGAGCCATCGCTTATGTAGAAGACGGCGAAGTGGAAATCAATGAACCTATCGCCTTCAACATGGAGCAGGAAAAACTGGCCTTGCAGGGTACTCATAACTTATATAACTCTCTTGCTGCCGGCATCTCCGCCAACCTTGCCGGAATAGAGAAGGAATATATCCGCCGGGCATTGTCCGATTTCAAAGGAGTGGAACATCGCCTGGAGAAAGTGGCAACCGTGCGTGGCATAGAGTTCATCAACGACTCTAAAGCTACAAACGTGAATTCCTGCTGGTATGCCTTGCAGAGTATGAAGACCAAAACCGTACTTATCCTGGGCGGAAAAGATAAAGGCAACGACTATACGGAAATTGAAGATTTGGTACGCGATAAGTGCTCTGCGCTGGTTTATCTGGGATTGCACAATGAAAAGTTGCACGATTTCTTCGACCGCATGGGATTGCCCGTTGCTGATGTACAAACCGGTATGAAAGATGCGGTAGATGCTGCTTACCGTCTGGCGAAGAAAGGCGAGACTGTATTGTTGAGCCCTTGCTGCGCAAGCTTCGACCTCTTCAAGAGTTACGAAGACCGTGGTGACCAGTTTAAGGAGTGTGTGAGAGCTCTTTAATTTTTTAATTATTAATTTTTAATTTGCAAAGCATTGGACTTATTAAGAAGCATATTCAAAGGCGACAAGGTAATCTGGATAATCTTCCTCTTCCTTTGTCTCATTTCCATCACGGAAGTGTTCAGTGCTGCGTCTACACTGACGTACAAGAGCGGTGACCACTGGGGACCGATTACACAGCACAGTATCATTCTGATGGTGGGTGTCGTGGTAGTGGTGTTTATGCATAACATCCCTTATAAGTGGTTTCAGGTGTTTCCGGTTTTCCTACTCCCCTTGTCGGTGGTATTGCTGGGGCTCGTCATGCTGATGGAGCGCGTCAACGGAGCAGCACGCTGGATGACCTTTATGGGTATCCAGTTCCAGCCTTCGGAGATTGCAAAGATGGCTGTCATCATCGTCACTGCATTCATCCTTTCGAAAGGCCAGGACGAAGACGGGGCCAGCCCGAAAGCATTCAAGCGCATCATGATTATTACGGGAGTGATTTGCCTGCTGATTGCGCCGGAAAACCTTTCCACGGCAGCATTGCTTTTCGGAGTTGTCTTCCTGATGATGTTCATCGGACGGGTGGCCATGAAGAAACTGTTGATACTGGCAGGCGGATTGGCAGGAGTAGCGATTATAGGTGTCACCTTCCTGGTACTGACCAAGAATAGTGATTTACCTTTCCTACACCGCTTTGACACCTGGCGTGCCCGTATCGAGAAGTTTACGGACGACAAGGAAGTGCCCGCAGCTAAATTCGATATAGACAAGGATGCACAGATAGCCCATGCCCGCATTGCCGTAGCTACGAGCCACGTCGTGGGAAAAGGGCCGGGTAACTCGGTGCAACGCGACTTCCTGAGCCAGGCGTTCTCCGACTTTATCTTTGCTATCATTATAGAAGAACTGGGGCTGATAGGAGGAGCCTTTGTGGTATTCCTCTACGTTTGTCTGCTGATACGAGTCGGGCGTATAGCGAAAAAATGCGACCGGACATTCCCGGCCTTCCTCATTATAGGGATTGCGCTGTTGCTCGTGTCGCAAGCCGTCTTCAATATGATGGTGGCAGTGGGGTTGGCGCCGGTCACCGGACAACCGCTTCCACTCATCAGTAAAGGAGGTACTTCTACGCTTATCAACTGTGCATATGTCGGTATGATACTGAGTGTGAGCCGTTATACAGCCAGATTGGAAGAGTTGCAAGAGCATGATGTACAGATACCGATGCAAGTAGAAGCTCCCGTTGAAGAAGGGAACAGCGATGCCCAGACAGCAGCCGACCCGACAGCAAAGGTATTGAACAGTGATGCAGAATTTGAATAACAACAAGAATATGGAAACAAAAAATAACGGGCCGCGTGTCATTATCAGCGGTGGAGGTACAGGGGGACACATTTTCCCCGCAGTATCCATTGCCAACGCCATCAAAGAACTTCAACCTGATGCAGAAATCCTCTTTGTAGGTGCAGAAGGGCGAATGGAGATGCAGCGTGTGCCCGACGCAGGATACAAAATCATCGGTTTGCCCGTGGCCGGGTTCGACCGCAAACGCTTATGGAAGAACTTCGCAGTAATTGTGAAGTTGCTACGAAGCCAGTGGAAAGCGCGCCGGATAGTGAAGGAATTTCAGCCGCAAGTAGCTGTAGGGGTAGGCGGATATGCCAGTGGCCCGACTTTGAAAGTGGCAGGCATGATGGGAGTACCGACTTTGATACAGGAACAGAATTCTTACGCAGGTGTGACGAATAAACTGCTTGCACAAAAAGCATGCAAGATTTGCGTGGCATACGACGGCATGGAGAAATTCTTCCCCGCGGAGAAGATTATCATGACGGGAAATCCGGTACGCCAGAATTTGTTAGCAAACAAACAGGGACGCGAAGAAGCTGTAGCTTCATTCGGCTTTAACCCGGAGAAGAAAACAATATTGATATTGGGCGGAAGTCTTGGCGCCCGCACCATCAACCAGACGCTGATTGCTGCACTGGATACAATAAAAGCACATAGCGATATTCAATTTATCTGGCAGACAGGGAAAATATATATCCAGCAAATCAAAGATGCCATCACCACCGCAACGGGTGAAGCTGTACGCAATCCGCGTATCCCTGCTATCCCGAACCTGTATGTGACGGATTTCATCAAGGATATGGCAAGCGCGTATGCGGCTGCCGACTTGGTTATTTCACGTGCGGGAGCCGGTTCTATCTCCGAGTTCTGCCTGCTGCACAAACCTGTTATCCTGGTGCCTTCGCCCAATGTGGCAGAAGATCATCAGACTAAAAATGCACTGGCATTGGTAAACAAGGAAGCAGCTATCTATGTGAAAGATGTGGATGCAATGGAACAACTGGTACCTGTGGCACTTGAAACTGTTGCCGATGACAAAAGGCTGAAAGTGCTGAGCGAAAACATTGCCACGCTGGCTTTGCCGGACTCAGCGACTATTATTGCAAAAGAAGTATTGAAACTGATAGATAACGATAAGTGATAAGTGTTTAGTGATTAGCCCCATACACAGTGCTAATCACTAATCACCAACCGCTAAACACTAAAATACATGAATATAGAAAACATCAAATCCGTATATTTCGTTGGTGCCGGCGGCATCGGCATGAGCGCCCTGATACGTTATTTCCTATCCAAAGGAAAGCTCGTTGCCGGTTATGACCGTACTCCAAGCGAACTGACCGAGCATCTCATAACAGAAGGCGCACAGATACATTACGAAGAAAATGTGAGTCTTATTCCCGAAGCTTGCAAAGATAAGGAAACGACTTTAGTGATATATACCCCGGCTGTTCCACAGGACCATGCCGAGTTGGCATACTTCCGCAATAACGGTTTTGAGATACAGAAGCGTGCCCAGGTTCTGGGAACCATCACCCACAGCAGTAAAGGTTTGTGCGTTGCCGGAACACATGGTAAAACCACCACCAGCACAATGGCTGCCCATCTGCTGCATCAATCGCACGTAGGTTGCACCGCTTTTCTCGGAGGCATCTCCAAGAATTACGAAACGAATCTGTTGTTATCACAATCCAGCCCTTACACTGTTATAGAGGCTGATGAATTTGACCGTTCGTTCCATTGGTTATCACCTTATATGAGCGTGATTACCGCCACCGACCCCGACCATCTGGATATCTACGGCACAGAAGAGGCTTATCTGGAAAGTTTCCGTCACTACACTACCCTTATTCAAGCGGGCGGTGCGTTGATTATACATAAAGATATCGCCCTGAAACCTGATGTACAATCCGGCGTAAAAGTATATACCTATGCCCGCACCGAAGGTGATTTCCATGCCGAGAATATCCGTATCGGAAACGGTGAGATATTCATCGACTTCGTGGCGCCCGATACACGTATCAACGATATCCAGTTAGGCGTCCCCGTCAGCATCAATATTGAGAACGGCGTAGCAGCTATGGCGCTCGCCCACCTCAGCGGCGCAACTGACGAAGAAATCAAATGCGGCATGGCAAGTTTCCGGGGTGTGGACCGTCGCTTCGACTTCAAAATCAAGAATGACAAGGTCGTATTCCTGAGTGACTATGCCCACCATCCTGCCGAAATTGCACAAAGCGTGAAGTCTATCCGTGATTTGTATCAGGACAAAAAGATTACAGCTATCTTCCAGCCGCATCTCTATACCCGCACCCGCGACTTCTACAAGGAATTTGCCGACAGCCTGTCATTGCTCGACGAAGTTATCCTCGTGGATATTTATCCGGCGCGTGAACAACCCATTCCCGGTGTCACCAGTCAATTGATATATGACAATCTGCGTCCGGGTATCGAGAAATGCATGTGCAAAAAAGAAGAGATACTAAACCTGCTCTCTCAGAAGCAAATTGAAGTGTTGATTACATTAGGTGCCGGAGATATAGACAACTACGTCCCTGAAATCACGAAGCAACTGAGTATTGAAAATTAAGAATAATGTAAATTATAAATAGCCCATGTTCAAACGAATTCTATTGTCCATCGTCCTGCTGCTCATCATCGCCTATCTGGTGGTGGCTATCACGGCTTTCAACCGGAAGCCTGCCGGTCAGGTGTGTCATGACATGGAATTGGTTATCAAAGATACAGTTTATGCCGGCTTTATCACCAAGAAGGAAGTGACGGGCATTCTGGAGAAAAAAGGTATCTACCCCGTCGGCAAACCAATGGACCGTATTCGCAGCAAAACACTGGAAAAGGAACTTGCCAAACATCCGCTCATCGACGAAGTGGAATGTTACAAGACCCCCAGCGGAAAACTTTGCGTGGAAGTCAGCCAGCGAATTCCTATCCTGCGGGTGATGAGTGCCAACGGCGAAAACTACTACCTGGACAACAAAGGAACGGTGATGCCGCCCGATGCAAAATGCGTTGCCCATCTCGCCATCGTGACCGGAAGAGTAGAAAAGTCGTTTGCCATGAGGGATTTATATAAGTTTGGTG
>CAMTFK010000191.1 GCA_947071285.1 uncultured Bacteroides sp.
CGATGATTACTTTTTTCATGCGCCTGTTTTTTATGAAACAAAATGTCTGTTTTTACACTGATTCATTTGACAAGCTTTCCATTAAAAAGTTTAATGAGGATTAAATAAAAGATTCTAATTATCGACGTTCACGCTTAAATAACCCATCAACTCGCGCTTTCTTTATACCAAATTCCAAGCAAAGAATATTCAGTATCAGAAATATCAGGAAAGAGGAAGTATCCACACTCATAATGTCCCCTTTCGCCAGTCGATAAAGCATGCCGCCGAAGATGAACAGCACGGTCAGGAATATGGCATTACGCGTAGCTTTGTTGCGTATCTCCTCAGTTTTTTTGCTTTCGTCCTTCGTCAGGGCAAAGATAGTCATCAGTGCGCCCAGCATCATCAGCAGCTTGGAGCACTCTTTATAGAACAGCAGGTTAGCATCCGTCATTTTCCCCATTACATAGAGCATTATCGGAATGAATAACGCCAGTGCAATCACAAAATATCCTAATAAACGGCAATATACCGGTAACAATGCTTTCATCTTATTTAAGAATTATAAGTTATACGTTTATGGAAGTTGTAAGTTTTATTGTCTGCAAAGATACTTCTTTCGGAGAGAAATCCTATCTTTAAAGAAGATAAGCTGCATCTCAGCATAACTTTTTCATGCAAGCATGAAAGTTCTGCACTCGATTTGCATTATCTTTGCGGAACTAAAAAAGACAAATACATCATGAGTAAACAAGAAGTAATCCTCTGCGAGGAACTGGAAAGCAGCCTGACAAATGCCATCGGGAGATGTCCCCATGACAAACTTTTCATCCTGACCGACGAGCACACCCACCGCCTTTGCCTGCCGCAACTCAACGGCATCCCGGCACTGAAAGAAGCTACAGAAATCATTATCGGCGCCGAAGACGTCCATAAGAACCTGGAAACACTGGCTTCCGTGTGGCAAGCCCTGAGCGAACAAGGCGCTACCCGCCATTCATTGCTCATCAACCTGGGCGGCGGCATGGTGACCGACCTGGGTGGTTTTGCCGCTTCCACCTTCAAGAGGGGTATCGCTTATATCAATGTCCCCACCACACTGCTGGCAATGGTGGATGCTTCTGTGGGAGGCAAAACGGGCATCAACTTCAACGGACTGAAGAACGAAATCGGTGTCTTCGCCCCTGCCGCCTCAGTGCTCCTCGAAACGGAGTTCCTGCGTAGCCTCGATGCACACAACTTTTTCTCCGGTTATGCCGAAATGTTGAAGCACGGACTTATCAGTACCCCTGAACATCTGGCCGAACTGCTGGCTTTCGATACTGAAAAGATAGATTACGCCGCATTGAAATCAATGGTGGGCCGTTCCGTACAGGTAAAAGAGGATATTGTGGAACAAGACCCGCTGGAACATGGCATCCGCAAAGCGCTGAACCTGGGGCATACCGTAGGCCATGCGTTTGAAAGCCTCGCCCTTGCCGAAGGCCGCCCGGTGCTGCACGGTTATGCCGTTGCATGGGGAATTGTTTGCGAGTTATACCTTTCTTATATAAAGGTAGGTTTTCCGAAAGAGAAGATGCGACAAACCATTCAGTTCATCAAAGAGAACTACGGGGGCTTCGCCTTCAACTGCAAACAGTATGACCAGCTTTACGAACTGATGAAGCATGACAAGAAGAACAGCGCCGGCGTCATCAACTTCACCTTGCTGAAAGAGGTAGGCGATATCAGCCTCAACCAGACTACGGACAAGGATACCATTTTTGAAATGTTCGACTTCTACAGGGAGTGTATGGGGGTATAATCCCCCCTACTCTGTTTGGCGGCACACTCCACGCAAAGGGCGGCAAAGGCAAGGCGACTTTCTGTTCTTAACAATACAAAGACAGCAATATTTTCCGTATTCTATAAGATGTCAAAAAAGAATCAATCCGCCTACTACCTCTATTCGGAAATGCGTCCTAAAGGCATTCTTTATTTCACTGCCTGCCTATCAGAACGTAGCCCATTAGGCATTTTTTTTGCGTTCCACTATAGTCTCCCTTGCGTATAACTATAGTGTAACGCAAGGGAGACTATAGTTATCCTTGCGTTACACTATAGTGGAACGAAGAAAATGTAGGCAATGAAGAAAATCTGATTAGGCAATGAAAGAAGTCTGGACAGCATCCTGGCCGAGAATAAGATTCGGTGCTTTGTGCTCGTTTATTGGGTTCTAAACTGATTAAAAGTGAAGCAAATGATAAGCGATACTATCTTAATTCTCCTCCTCTTGGGAGGAGGAGTACCCCAACGGGGGGAGGTGGTAGGTGAAACAATAAAATACCTATAAATCACAAGGCTAAGGAATTCTTTCTCACCTACCACCCCGCCCTTTGGGCACCCCTCCTCCAACTGGAGGAGGGGAATTAAGATAGTCCGCCTAATTAATTGAGATACTCAGTAAATCATCATTTGATTCATAACCGCTCAAACATGAAGTAATCAGACAACATATCTAATTTCTTCCCTCTTTTTACATTGCCGCTTCATTTTTTATCGTACCTTTGTGATGTCGAATATTTTTTACCATGCAGCAGGGAAACCTGCCAAGAAACCGTGGCGGGCATTTTTATGCCCGTTCGCGACACTCCTATATGGCGGTCCCTGCACCCCCATGGGGAGTGTTAATGCACCTCCAACAGCTGCGTGGTAGATGTTCGACAATGGGACAGGTGGGGATTGCCTCTTTTTTCTTTTTCTTCTCCTCTCCCATAAATCGAATTATTCACCTTTTAAAACTTAATGATTTATGGAAAACAACACTCAAACGGTAGCCGTTCAGGAATTACCCAATGCAGCAATGCACCCACGCACAGACTTCCCATCAGAAGACGCAATGAAATCGTATTATTTGCAATTAGCCAACATCATGAATGTAAATTACACGGGAGGGGATTCAGAATACATAAATATGAAATGCCTACACCGTAAACTAAGACAATTCATCCATATTCTGCAACTAATAGGTACACATGAATGGGGACAGGGCATTGCCGAAATACAAAACGCCAGTGGAACCTACATGATGCAAAGCAATACCCCTCCCAAAATCCTCCTGCAAAACAATCGGGAAATCGGCCTGCACCTGCAATTCGTGATGCAACTGGCAGGAAACGTGGGTTTTCTGAAACAATTGGAAGGCATCTTACACTATCACTTTCAAAACATAGAAACTCTATTGAAAGGTCTGAAAGAAGAACTTGAATAAATAAAACTTCCCTCAGGAAAACATTATCCTTATCGGAACCATAGCCGGAGGCATCATAGGTTACATCTATGAATACGTGAGGATATAAAACCAAGTTCTCATTGTTTGTCAAAGGAAGCATTCTGATATAACCTAAGTTCCACTAGTACTTAGTGTTATGGTAGATGCAAAGATATGAATTTATATTAAAAAACAAACGTTTTGAATATTAAAAAGCAAATTTTCATTTAATAATTACCTATTCCATACCTAAGTAGCTTGTCATAATAAGCCTATTCTACGAAGTGATATTATGACACGAATGCCTTTTTAAGTTCTCCGGATAGTAGTTTTCTCGCATAAATATAAGTACTAGTGGAACTCGAGAAACAAAAATACTAATTTAAAAAGAGAACTTATGAAAAGGAAACTACTATTTGTCATGCTGGCCTATCTGTTTTTATGGGCGGGCGCAACTATGGCCCAAGTTTCTAAAATTACCGGAGTCGTAATTTCAGAAGAAGACAACGAACCGGTAGTTGGTGCTTCTGTCTTGATTAAAGGATTTTCACAAGGAGTGATTACTGATGTAAACGGAGAATTCGTCCTCAGCAATATTCCCAGTTCTGCCAAAACCCTTGTCATTTCGTTTGTAGGAATGCGAACAGAAGAAGTAGCTATCAAGCCCCAGCTCAGGGTTATTCTGGCAAATGATTCCCAGGTTTTGGACGAGGTTATCGTAACGGTAGCCTATGGTACGGCAAAGAAATCATCACTGACGGGAGCCATTTCAACCGTCGACCAGAAACAAATTGAAATGCGCCCCACTTCCAGCGTAACTTCCGCTCTGGAAGGAACAACCTCGGGGGTGCAGATCAATAGCACTTACGGCGCTCCGGGCAGCGATCCTTCTATCCGCATTCGCGGTATCGGAACAGTAAACGGTTCAAGTTCACCCTTATACGTTGTAGATGGCGTTCCCTTCGGAGGAAACATATCTGATATAAATCCAGCGGATATAGAAAGTATCTCAGTGCTGAAAGATGCCGCTTCGTGTGCACTGTACGGTAATCGCGCTTCAAATGGCGTCATCCTGATTAGCACTAAAAAAGGTACTTCAAACAAAATCAGCTTCGACCTGAGAATCAACCAGGGAGTTTACACCCGTGGTATTAAAGAATACAAGCGCACTTCCCCCAACCAGTTCATGGAAGCCAGTTGGCAGAACCTGAAAAATGCACGTATGTCTGCCGGTGACGACGCCGCCACTGCTGCCCGATACGCCACGGAGAACCTGATTTCCGAACAATTATACCTAAATATCTATAATAAGGCCGACAATGAATTGTTCGACCAGAACGGTAATCTGGTTGCAGATGCCCAAATACTGCCCGGATATGCCGACGACCTCGATTGGTACTCAGATGCCATCCGAAGTGGATACCGCCAGGAATATTCCTTCAGTGGAAACACAGCCAACGAGAAAAGCAATTATTACTTCTCCATTGGCTATCTGGATGAAAATGGTTATGTCAAGAACTCCGACTTCAGCCGTATCTCGGCGCGCACGTCCATGAGTTTCACCCCCAAGAAATGGTTCAAAGCGGGTATCAACCTATCCGGTACGCACCAAAATTCCCAGGCAACCAATGGAAACAGCGATGCAGCATTTACCAATGCTTTTAACTACTGTCGCCAGATAGCGCCTATCTACCCTGTACACTTGCACAATGCCGATGGCTCTTACCGTCTGGATGACCTTGGCAACAAACAGTACGATTCGGGATTTTATACGGATGATAATGGCGTAAGCATCTCTACGCGCAACCAGTATGTAGACCGCCACGTGATCTGGGAAAATGAACTGAATACCGACAAGACTGTACGAAACACCTTGCAAGGTATCGCTTTTGTAGATGTGAAGTTCCTGAAAGACTTTACATTCACCCTGAAAGGCGACCTTAACGTGCGCAATTCGGAACAAACATCTTATGACAACGCCACCATCGGCGACGGTAAAGGAAGTAACGGCCGCACCAAGCGTATCACTTACCGCTATAAGAACTACACTTTCCAGCAACAGTTGAACTGGAACCATATGTATGGAAAACATTATATAGATGCATTGGTTGCCCACGAAAACTATTCGAATAACTATGATTACCTGTATGGCTTCAAAACGACCGAGACGTTTGCCGGAAAACCTAATTTATCGAACTTTACGGATATAACCAGTCTGAACGGTTATGAAACAGACTATCGCACGGAGAGTTATCTGGGACGTATCCGCTACAACTATGCAGAGAAATACAATCTGGAGGTTTCTTTCCGCCGCGACGGTTCGTCACGCTTCTCCCCAAAGAACCGTTGGGGAAACTTCGGCAGTGTCGGTGCCAACTGGCTCGTATCGGAAGAAGACTTTATGAAATCCGTCACTTGGGTGAACTCGCTAAAGTTCCGTGTCAACTACGGACAGGTAGGTAACGATGCCGGAACCGGATATTATGGTTACATGGGGCTATATGCCGGTAGCCAGAATGCCAACATCGGAGCTTATTACTTATCTCAGAATGAAGCCCTCGACCTGAAATGGGAAACGGGTGAGGCTTATGGCGTAGCTCTTGAAGGCCGCCTGTTCAACCGCTGGAATATCAGTATTGAATACTTCGACAAGCGGAACAAGGATCTTTTGTTCGATGTCTACCTGCCCCTGTCGGCAGGCGCCACTTCTACCACATCCGCCGAAGCCACTGTCACCAAGAACCTGGGAACCATCTCAAACAAAGGCGTCGAAATCAATACCGACATCGACATTTACAAGGATAAGAAGTGGAAAGTGAACTTTGCCACGAATGCCACCTTCGTAAAAAATAAGATTGTGAAGTTGCCGGAACAGAATAAAGATGGCATCATATCGGGGAACTATAAAATAGTAGAAGGCAAAAGCCGGTACGAGTTCTTCATGCCAACCTATGTGGGCGTAGACCAGTTGACGGGTAATTCCTTATATACGCTAAATCTGGAAGACTATTTCATCACACTGCCCGACGGAAACAAACTGGGCAATGCGGAAGGGACCGACATCACCGACAATGAAAGCCTTACGGCTATCAATGGCACTTACTACACCAACAATACAACTTATGCCCTGAAAGAGTTTCACGGATCGGCACTACCCAAGATTTATGGTAGCTTCACCGGCACGGTAGCCTACAAGTCATTCAGCCTTTCCGCTTTATTTACCTACTCCTTGGGTGGCAAAACCAACGACGGTGCCTATCGCGGACTGATGACTACAGGAACTTCACCAAGTAATTTCCACTCGGACATTATGAAGTCGTGGAAAGCTGCTCCCGAAGGTATGACGGAAAATTCAACAGACCGAATCAAGCCGGACGGTATTCCGCAGATCAACAGCACGACAAGTTCCAACAACAATGCCGTTTCTTCAAGATGGCTCGTCAGTTCAGATTATCTGGTTGTCAAGAATATCACACTAAGCTACCAGTTACCGAAATCCTTTGTGAAACGTCTGGATTTGCAGGCCATCGGCTTAAGTGCAAGTTGCGAAAACCTCTGGACTTTCACCGCCCGCCAAGGCATGAATCCGCAACAGTCATTCAGTGGCTCGCAATATAACTATCTGGTAACTCCAAGGGTATTTACTGTAGGCATCAACATCAAACTATAATAGTAACACTTATGAAAAAAATATTATATACATTAGGAATCATAGTCCTGCTCGCTTCATGCGCCGGCGACTATCTGGACACCGCACCTCAATCATCTACCGGTACGACCACCATCTTTGAGACGACGGAAAATGCCAAACTTGCCATAAACGGTATTTGCCGATTAATGGTCACGCAGTATCTCAGTTCGCAGGGATTTAATGGTGAAGG
This sequence comes from uncultured Bacteroides sp., assembly GCA_947071285.1. GTDB lineage: Bacteria > Bacteroidota > Bacteroidia > Bacteroidales > Bacteroidaceae > Bacteroides. Next base: position 7,114 of record CAMTFK010000191.1, read on the forward strand.
AACCATCAAAACCTGGTATGGCAACTATCCGGGAAATCACTTTCAGAAGTCGAACCTTACCGGTTGGTCATCCATCATCAATTCCCTTTATCACGAAAGAAACACTTCCACCTATTGCTACTATCCGTGGTTTTACTACTACAAACTGATAGGCAATGCCAATGCCATCATTGTCAATATTGATGCAGCCAGCGGCAGTGCAGCGGAAAAAGCATTCATAAAAGCCCAGGCTTTAACATTCAGGGCATACAGCTACACGATGTTGAGCCAGCTTTATTGCCATCGCTGGTGCGACAGCAACAATGGCGCCAGTCGCGGGTTGCCCCTGCGCATAGACCAAAGCACCGGGGAACTGGAATGTTCCACACTGGCAGAAGTCTACAACCGGATTTATGAAGACTTGGACAATGCCATTTCCAATTTCACGACATCCGAAATGGACCGTCCAAGTGGAGATAATTACAGTCCGAACCTGGATGTCGCCTATGCCGTTTATGCACGGGCAGCACTGATTCGCGAAGACTGGGCAACCGCAGCCCGGTATGCAGCCCTGGCACGCAAGAACTATCCATTGATGACCAACTCCGAATATGTAGACGGTGGCTTTAATACTCCGAATCAGGAATGGATATGGAGCAGCTACAACGCCACCGACCAGAACTTGCACTTTTATTCGTTTTTTGCCTATCAGGGCAGCAACTCAAGTGCCAGTATTTGCAGAAGTTACGCATGTTCCATCAGCAAAGAGCTTTATGACCGGATTCCGGAAACAGACATACGCAGAACTATGTTCCTGGCTCCCCGCGAAGGAGAAACTTACACCACTTCCACCGGACGCGCTTCCAAGGGTGCCTTATTTGAGCGTGCAAAGAAAGACTACGCCGACAAGATTTACAGTACAAGTTATATCTTTGCTTACATGCAGTTCAAAATTCTATGTGCCGAGCAGCCGGGTATAGGCCAATTGAATCATTTCCGCTCCGCCGAAATGTACCTGATAGAAGCCGAAGCCAATTGCCACATCGGTGGAAAAGATACAGAAACACAAAACTTATTGATAACGCTGAATAAGGATTCCGGACGCAACCCGTCGTACACCTGCACAAAAACAGGAAATGAATTACTGGAAGAAGTGAAACTATACCGGAATATCGAACTTTGGGGTGAAGGTTTCGACTGGTTCGACTATAAGCGTTGGAAAGAGCCTATCGCTCGCAAATCATACCCGGAAGGCAGTTTCCATGTACAATTTGCAATAACAGCCGATCCTTCGGCCAATAACCAATGGACTTGGGTATTCCCTGCAAAGGAAGTTGACTATAATGACGCACTTACTTCGTATATAGAATAGACCTAAATTCTCTCTGACAAATAAAAAAGGAACGTTGTCTCCTCAGATTTGAGGAACGTTCCTTTTTTATTATTCATCACAAGGTAAAGAAAATCATCACCTTACAGAGTACTAAACAAGATAATAACAAAAGATACACATC
>CAMTFK010000192.1 GCA_947071285.1 uncultured Bacteroides sp.
GCCTTTCGGAACATAGCGCAGCCACTTGTAGCTTGTAGCCTGTAGCTCGTAACTTCGTTCCTTTCTTTTCAGTTATGAGCTAAGTGATAATTGAATACTGTACCTCTGGCACAACGATTAAAGCACAGAATAATTGGAAATATAACTCTTCAGCTTCTTCCGGTAAACATCCCCGATAGGGATACTTCTCTTTTCCAGAGCAATCTTATTGCTTTCTATCGTACGAATACAATCTTTGCGGATAATGAACGAACGGTGCACCCGTATAAATTCATCGGGAGGTAGTTTCTCTTCCATATACTTCATGCTGCACAGACTTAGCACAGGCTTCGGCTCATCCTTACTATAAATCTTCACATAGTCGCCCAACCCCTCGATATAGCATATCCTGGACATATCCAGACGGATAATCCGACTGTCGGACTTCACATAAAGCACCTTAGGCTGCTCCGTTTGCGCCTTTTCGGGAAGAAGCGTAAATGGCATTCCTGCCTCACCCTTGAGGCTGAACCAGCGCGAAGCCTTGTTCACCGCTTCAAAAAAGACGAGAAAACTGATTTCAGATACCAGATAATCCAGCGCATCCAGACGGAAGCACTCGGCAGCATAACGGGGAGTATCTGCAATAAATATAACACGGGTGGAGGGGGAAAGCAACCTGCTGAATTCCATTCCGTTGATTCCCTCCATTTCTTCCTGCTGAATCCCCACGAAGTAAAGGCTTACCTTGTTCTCATAATATCCCTTCAACGCCTCAATGGGATTGCTGTACTCTCCACACAAAGAAAGAAAAGGCGTCTTGGCAATGAACATTTCCAGTTGTTCACTCACCAGCCTGTCGGTATGCAAAATAGCACAAGTCAAATTCATCATCATTTCTCTTATTTTTGAAAATTAGACGAACGACTTTCCGGAAGACTGCAAAACCAAAGCCGGGAATTAATATTTCTTCACCGAAAAGAAGCTTCTGTTAACAAGGACTTACACCTGCGGCTTTTCCTCACGCAAGCGTTCGGTAAGAGTTTTTATAAACATATTCTCCTTCACCGGAAGCAGCACGGCACACTTTCCCTTCGTCCCGTAGCGCACCAGCACATAGCGCATCACGGCAAAACGCCCTATCTTCATGGACGAAGCCCGCTCTACGGAAGTAATATCTTTCAGGAGAATCTCCTTCGAACGGGTGAAACGCCCGAAATAGAGGATGAGGCGCCCATCCGCCGTCAGCGTATAGGTGGTGTGAATGAGACGCTCGATAGCAATAATGAGCAGCAACATGAAGGCGATGGTCAGCACAGCATGCTTCATCCACATTTCATGAATAATGACTGCTGTTGCTATCAGCAAAAACAAATATTGCCCTGCGGCAATGCGGGCATGGAAGATACGGTTCATTGAGTCTGATTTTGCTGCTAAGATAGGTGTTTTTTATGGAATGAAGGGAATTATCTTTCCAATATTTCCCGCAACTTATCTGCCAGCAGCTTCTCTTCCTCCAGTCTCATCTTCCAGCACACCGCCTTGCGAAACATGTATATCTGCTCCGCCGACAAACAAAACAGTTGCTCAATCTCATCCGCCGACTGCCCGATGGCAATCAGCATACAAAGTAGTTCTTCATCTTTCGTAATACCGGGAACGTGCTTCTGAACCTCTTTTACGAAAAACGGATAATGAAAAATAAATATCTCACGGAAAACGGCCCCACGCGCTCCGCACAGCATATCTTTCGAAGCATAGGGCGACTCATCGGAAATCATTTCTATCAAAGCCCTGCTAATCTCTTTCATGCATAATCGTGCCATCTATTCTACTTTAATTGGTTAGTTGTCTATTTATTGTACAAAGCTGCAAAAACTATAAGAATAAACCGTGAATTGCCAATATACAATCTAATGTACAAAGTTGTATCTTCCTCATTATCAATCTCAACAAAATACAAAAAATAGAGGAATTGCCTTTTTATATTTAAAAATGGAATTGTATCTTTGCCTGACAAACAAAACAAAACTCTCATACCATGAAGATAAAAATACTCCTGGCATTCCTCATAGTATCCGCCGGCTCCTGCACTACAAACCCGCATTCTGCGGACAACCGTAACACACAACAATGGCAACAAGCCATCCTGCAACTAAATACATTATCAAAAGCAAGGAAACATCAGGAAGTCATCGACGAAGCCAAACAAAAGATGTCTCAACTGCTAACTACTGCAAACAACACGGAGCACAAGGACACACTGGCCAAATACGCCCGTCAGATAATCAATTATTCTTATTTCAGCTACTTGGGAAGCAAACAATTCCGTCCCGGTATGGAGTATCTGGACAGCATCAGCAGCATCCCCTTCCTGCAACAATATTGCAAGCACGAACTGCTATCTACCCGGGCAGGCCTGCACCAGATGGAGGGAGACAACCAAACGGCCATCCAACTGGCAGATGAATACTTGCAACTGCCCGAATATGATGACGCCGACCGTTATATTCCGCAATCCGAGATAGTCAGTGGCGTTTATATCTATTCCGGAAACGATGTTCCCCAAGCCATTCGGCTGCTGGAACGGGCTATGGAATATTACCATCAGGGAGGAAAATTCCACAACATGCTCCGCATCATATCCCGCCTCGGCATCTACTACCGCCTTGTGGGAAATTACGAAAAAGCTGTAGCTACCAATCAGGAAGCCATCAACAGCTATACCGACAGCATAGCTCCACCCAACATCGTGATAGCCTACGGCGAGCAGGCCAACCTCTACGGCGAACTGGGCATGTACGACCGTGCCTTGGAACTAAACACAAAGGCACAGCACTATTCACTCCTGAAAGACAGCTTCGGGCTGGGCGACTTATATCGCTATCGGGCAGATATATTCCGCAGAATCCGGGAAAAGGATTCCACCTTCTATTATCTGGAGCAAGCCGGGAAAGTTTCAGCCCTACAGGAAAGTTTTAAAGGAGTGTTCGTCAACAAAGTACTCACAGTAGATGCTTACCTGGACTATCCTGATTCTGTGCAGAAAGCATTGCAACTTGCATTAAGCATCTGTCCGGACAGCATCCGCATGCCTCAATGGGCCAAGTATGAACTGAACCTCCACTTAGGCCGCGCCCTGCTGGAAACAGGAAAAGCGGCACAGGGAATCCCTCTCATAGAAAATGCCGTACGGGGATTTGCCCAAATGGACATGACCGGAAAGGAACGTGACGCCAACCGGATACTGATGGATTACTATCGGAGTGCGGGAATGGATGACGCATTCCTCCGTTGTTACGACCGCCATCACGCCGTTGCCGACTCCCTGCAAATGGATGAAAAGATGCGTGCCGTTGCTGCCGCCAATATCCGGTTTGATGCCGAACGCAAAGAGAAGGAGAACAAGCTGCTTTCCGCACAAGTGGAGTTGCAACAACGCCGGTTATTCTTCAATATATGCATCTCCATCGCACTATTACTGTTACTTATCATTTCCATTGCCTACTTCATCACCCGAAAAAAGGCAAACCGCCTGTTATTGGAAAAGCGTAGACAAGAAATACAGAAACTAATTGTCCGCCAGCAGGAACTGAACAGGCACAACGAGGAACTATCCCAACAGATAGAACAGATTATGGCAACCAACAATCTGAATACCATCAGCCAACTCACCGGGCAAAGCCTGCTCAGCAAAGAAGATGAAAACAACTTCAGAAAGTCATTTGCCGCCATATATCCGCTCTATCTGCCCAAGCTGCGGGAAAAGTATCCGCAACTGACGCGCAGCGAAGAACTACTTGCCATGCTCATCTGCATGAACCAGAGTACGGACGAGATAGCTCTGATTATGGGCATCAACCGGAACAGTGTCAATATGCTCCGTTCGCGTATGCGAAAGAAAATAAACCTGACAAAAGAAGAGTCGCTGGACGAGGTTATAAAGCAATACTTATCATAAAATCGTGAATTAATATACAGGAAAAGTACAAGCAACCCAGTTATTTTGTAGCTTTGCAGTACTTAAACATACGAAATATGATTAAAGAGTTCGACTTTTTAGTAATTGGTTCCGGTATAGCCGGCATGAGTTTCGCTCTGAAAGTGGCTCATAAAGGTAAGGTAGCACTCATCTGCAAGACGGAACTGGAAGAAGCCAACACCTTCTTCGCACAAGGGGGAATTGCCTCAGTAACCAATACACTGGTAGATAACTTCGACAAGCACATTGAGGACACCATGATTGCAGGCGATTGGATAAGCGACCGCGCCGCCGTGGAGAAAGTAGTGCGCGAAGCCCCCGGACAAATCAAAGAACTGATAGACTGGGGAGTGGACTTCGACAAGAACGACAAGGGAGACTTCGACCTGCATAAAGAAGGCGGTCACTCCGAATTCCGCATTCTGCACCACAAAGACAATACAGGTGCCGAAATACAGGAAAGCCTCATCAGAGCCGTAAAGACGCATCCCAATATCGAAATATTCAACCGCCATTTTGCCGTAGAAATCATCACACAGCATCACATGGGGATTATTGTAACCCGCCACACCCCGGGCATCAAGTGCTACGGAGCGTATGTGCTGAATGAAGACACGGGCGAAGTGGATACTTTCCTTTCCAAAGTAACACTAATGGCTACGGGAGGTGTAGGTGCTGTTTACCGCAACACTACCAATCCGCTGGTTGCTACCGGAGATGGTATTGCCATGGTCTATCGTGCCAAGGGTTTCGTACAGGATATGGAATTCATCCAGTTCCACCCCACAGCGCTTTATCATCCGGGCGACCGCCCCTGTTTCCTGATTACGGAAGCGATGCGCGGATACGGTGCCGTATTGCGTAATATGGGTGGTGAAGAGTTTATGCAGAAGTATGACCCTCGTTTATCGCTCGCTCCGCGTGATATTGTGGCACGTGCCATCGACAGCGAAATGAAACAGCGCGGTGACGACCACGTTTATCTGGACGTTACGCATAAAGACCCGGAAGAAACCAAGAAGCACTTCCCGAATATCTATGAGAAATGCCTCAGTCTGGGCATTGATATTACCAAAGATTATATCCCTGTGGCTCCTGCCGCCCATTACCTTTGCGGGGGTATCAAGGTGAATTTGAACGGAGAGTCTTCTATCAATCGCTTGTATGCTGTAGGAGAATGTTCTTGCACAGGTCTTCACGGAGGCAATCGTTTAGCTTCCAACTCTTTGATTGAAGCAGTTGTCTATGCCGATGCCGCTGCAAAACATGCATTAAGCGAGCTCGACCGTTATGAATTCAACCACGAAATACCGGAATGGAATGCCGAAGGGACAGTGACCAACGAAGAGATGGTGCTTATTACTCAGAGCATGAAAGAAGTGAACCAGATTATGGGAGCCTATGTAGGTATCGTACGAAGTGACCTTCGTCTGAAGCGTGCCTGGGTACGCCTGGATATGATATACGAGGAGACGGAAGACTTATTCAAACGCAGCAAGGCATCCAGAGCTATTTGCGAGTTGCGTAATATGGTTAATGTCGGTTATCTGATTACACGTCAGGCAATAGAACGCAAGGAAAGCCGCGGGTTGCACTATACGATTGATTATCCGCACGCAAAAAAATAGGATAAAGTCTTATTGATACTTATCACCTCCCCCTGCGGAGTATAATATGTCAGCGAAGCTAGTCAAGATACTGCTGCTTAAATACAGAACGCCCGGATGCTTAATTCAAAACACCCGGGCGTTCTTTATCGTAGAAATAAGAATTTCTTAATAATTTTCCTTCTTTACTTCGAAGTAAGCCTGGGGATGCAAGCAAGCCGGGCAAACTTCAGGAGCTTCCTTACCTGTATAGATGAAACCGCAGTTACGGCATTGCCATACCACTTCGCCTTCTTTAGCGAATACGGTAGCATTCTCGATATTGTTTACGAAAGCCAGGTATCTTTCTTCATGACCCTTTTCGGCAATTGAAATGTTGCGGTACATAGCAGCGATTTCATAGAAACCTTCTTTTTCTGCCACGTCAGCAAAGTGAGGATAATCCAAAGACCATTCTTCGTGTTCGCCGGCAGCAGCTTCTTTCAGGTTGTCCAATGTAGTGCTGATGACACCGGCAGGATAGCTTGCAGTGATTTCCACCATACCACCTTCCAGATACTTGAACATACGTTTAGCGTGTTCTTTTTCCTGGTCAGCCGTTTCAGTGAAGATAGCAGCGATTTGTTCATAACCTTCTTTCTTAGCCACACTTGCAAAGTAAGTGTAACGCATTCTTGCTTGTGATTCTCCTGCAAATGAGGTCAACAGATTCTTTTCTGTTTGAGTTCCCTTAACACTTTTAGCCATAATCTTTTTCTTATTTAGTTAGTAAATTACGTATCAATTGTCGTTAGTCATTCTTATTAACAACACAAAAATAGAGATTTTGTTTGATATTTACACGTTTTTTATTCATCGGATTTGTCTATGCAGGGATAGATAAAATCTATAATCAGCAAATATATCCGGGGAGATGTCACTGCCATCAAGAATGATTCAACTGCACATCGGACGGTTACTATCTATAAAGACACTATTTATTCCGGCAACGACGAAGTATATCCTTAATTTAAATCCTCTTCCACCGAAGATATTTTTTCCAGCAATAACCTGCTAATAGCAAGAAGAATAGTATAGTAACACCAAACGTCCAATAATTAACTGTACGAGACTCTACTATCAGTGTATAGTCACTATCCAAAAGGCGGAAAGCGTCTATCTTCCAGATAAGTAAACTGCCTTTTTGCATAGCTGCATTAGTAAAAATAACCCTTCCGGGCATAGATAATTCGAATTGTACAGCATATCCGAAAAGCTCTGCAATTTGTCCTTTCTTCTCAAACAATTCATCCATTGATTTTCTGTCTGACTTATATAAGTCCGAAAAGGATTTTGTCCGGCTGAATTCATCCAGATAATTGCACACTTTCTCAGGTGATCCTTCATCATCGGCATCCTTTCCGGAAAAGTACTTCCCATAGACGGGTTCCTTCAAACCCGCCAATTGGCGCACAAAAGCCGTATCTCCTTTTTGAGTTACAAAGTGAAGAATTACTTCATAACTAAGTTCATATTGGCTACGATTATACCATTTCCAGAATTTCGCTTCAATATCATCCAGCATATTCTTCTGTTCGATACCATTCAATCCGCTCAAAGCTTCCGTATCACCACGGAACCATATCTGCTGTTCTTCTTTGGTCAGATACTTCTCAAGAGGTACGGGACCTTTATCTGGCAATTCGCTATACGTAGCCGTATATTCGTAGTAGGTATAGAACCAACGGAAACTCTTCCGGAGCTTTTCAGCCGGAACTGCCAAAGGATGCATATACTCCTTTCCGTCCAAAGTACTGAAAGGCTCGGAACCAACCGTTGGATAAGTCCGCCTTACTCTTACATTCAGCTTCTCTTCATCTCCCCAACAGTTGAATTTAATAACGGAATCAAGTTTATCCAGCTCCCATCCTGAAGTTATCCGGAACAGAAACGGATTGTGTGTCCTGTCCCCTGCCAGGAAAGCAGAATCGCCATATGCATACACTTCTCTATACATGCTGCCATCACTATTTACCTGAGAAACCATCCGGTAATAAGTACCACAAGAGGTCATACCGAGCAGCAATACAATTGCTGCAATCCATTTACTTGTTCTCATAATGATCCTGTTTAATAAGTTTTCTTTGTTAATTCCATCACTCTGCTTTTCCTCAGTTTTCTGAGTTGCATATATTGGCGGGACAGGTAATCGCTTTTCTCAGAAAACCTCATCTTCTCCCAGCCTTCCGGCAAGGAGTAAGCATTATTCTCTTGCAAACGATATCCCTCCATCGACCTCACATCACAAGGAACCGGAGTGAAAAGAGTTTCACCCACCAATAAGCACAACAGTAATCCTGCGGCGATTCCGGACAGCCAACCGGCAACTAACAATTTCTTTTTCTTTCTTCTTCGGAAAGATGTCCGGGCTACCCGTTGCAGAATATTCGCAGTCAGTTCATCCGGATTGCTCATCACAGGCTGTTTACCTCTGATTTCAGCCAGCCATTCTTCATAATGTCTATCATCTTGTTTCATAAGCCTGCATCTATTTGATTCATTTTATCTCGAATATGTTTCCGGGCCAGGTAAAGAGTACTCTTAATTATTCCGGCGGACAGCCCGGTAATAGTCTGCACTTCCGATACATCCAGTTCTTCAATATCCCTCAACGTAAAAATCAGTCTTTGCTGGGGAGACAGTTCACCGGTATATTTCAGAATAAGTTCTTTCAATTGCCTGTTGGATACAGTCAATTCTATATTATCATCAGATGAAATACTGGTAGGGCAAGAATAACCGACATCATTATCGAGCGGTGAATGGCGCAAAGAGCGCAGGCGGTCATAACAGGTATTGCAGGCAATTTTATAAAGCCAGGTAGAAAAACGGGCTTTGGCATCGTATTTATCCAATGCCAGCCACACCTTTACAAAGGTTTCCTGCACCATATCCTTGGCTTCGTCTTCGTCGCACAGCAACCGGAATGCAAGCCGGAATACAAGCGGCTGAAACTCAGAGAGCAGAAGAGAAAATGCATTCGTATCTTCTCTTCT
>CAMTFK010000193.1 GCA_947071285.1 uncultured Bacteroides sp.
ACAGAACAATGGTAGTGTGAGCGGAGCCGACTTCGCCAACCGTGCGGTAGATATCGACCCTAATGATATTGAAAGTATCAATATTTTGAAAGGACAAGCTGCTTCTGCACTTTATGGTATCCGTGCTTCCAATGGTGTGATTATCATCACAACCAAAAGTGGTAAAGGGCTGGAAAAAGGCAAACCGCAGGTTAGCTTCTCGTCTAATGTCAGCTTCGATGTAGTCGGTCGTCTGCCGGAGTTCCAGAAAACATACGCACAAGGTTCGGGTGGAGTATTCAGCACTACTTCGGGAACGTCTTGGGGACCTAAGATTTCCGAACTTCCAAACGACGCAACGTATGGAGGTAACACGGATAACGAATACACGCAGAAGTTCGGTAAGCAACAGGGAAAATATTATGTTCCCCAACGTGCAGCAGCCGGTCTTGACCCGTGGGCTACTCCACAGGCGTATGACAATGCAAAAGACTTCTTCGACACAGGAATCACTTGGAGCAACTCACTGAATGTAGCGCAGATGCTCGACAAAAGCTCCTACTCTATCTCATTGGGAAATACACATCAGGACGGTATTATCTCAAGCACTGGTATGGACAGATATAATGTAAAGGTTAGCGCCGACACCAAACTGACCAACAACTGGAGTTCCGGATTTACAGCTAACTATATCACTACTTCTATCGACAAGGCAGTGACTTCCGGTAACGGTCTGTTAAGAACGGTTTACGCAGCTCCTCCCAGCTATGATCTTGCAGGGATTCCAAGTCACGTAGACGGTAACCCGTACACACAGAATTCTTTCCGTGGTAGCTTTGACAACGCTTATTGGGCGATGGAAAACAACAAATTCACAGAAGATACCAACCGTTTCTTCGGAAATGTATACGCAAGCTATCAGACTGATTTCGGTACAACTAACCACAAGTTGAACGCAAAATACATGGTCGGCGTGGATGCTTACACCACTCACTATGTAGACAGCTACGGATACGGTAGTAACACGGGTGGCGGTCGCGGGCAAATCGAAAACTACGGTTGGACGAACGCTACATACAACTCTTTGCTGACCATCAACTATGACTGGCGCATCAACGAGGACTGGGGATTGAATGCTGTATTGGGTAACGAAATTATCCAAAGTAACAGAAAGAAGTATTATGAATATGGTACGAACTACAACTTCCCGGGATGGAACCACATCAACAACGCCACTACTCAACAGACAGAGGAAGAGACGTGGAAAAACCGTACAGTGGGATTCTTCGGTAACGTATCGGCTTCTTACAAAAATATGCTTTATCTGACCCTCACCGGACGTCAGGACTACGTATCTAATATGCCACGCAACAACCGCTCGTTCTTCTATCCTTCTATTTCGGCAGGCTTCATCCTGACGGAACTGGATGCATTGAAAAACAATGTTGTTAATCACGCTAAATTGAGAGTATCTTATGCGGAAGTAGGACAAGCAGGGGATTTCCTCGAAAACTACTACTCAACTCCGACCTATGGAGGTGGCTTTTACACACTGACTCCGATCATGTATCCGATGAAAGGTACTACTGCCTATACTCCGTACTACACGATTTTCGACCCGAAACTGAAACCGCAGAACACACGTTCGTATGAAGTGGGTACTGACGTGAACTTCCTCGATAACTTAATCACATTCAGTTATACGTACTCACGCCAGAATGTAAAAGACCAGATTTTTGAAGTGCCTTTGGCTTCTTCTACCGGTGCCAGCAAACTGCTCACCAACGGTGGTAAGATTCATACCAACACGCACGAATTCACTCTCGGCTTCAACCCCATCCGGACGAAAAATATCAACTGGGATTTTGCATTCAACTGGACGAAGATCGATAACTACGTAGATGAACTGGCACCGGGTGTAGAAAATATCTCTCTGGGTGGTTATGTTACTCCGCAGGTACGTGCTTCGGCAGGTGAGAAATTCCCTGTTATCTATGGTGTAGGTTTCAAGAGAGATGAAAACGGTAATCGTCTGGTAGACGAAAACGGTCTTCCTATCGCTGGTGAAGCACAGGTAATCGGTAAGGTTTCTCCGGACTTCCTGATGGGTTTCAACACCACATTACGCTTATGGAAGTGTACAATCAGCGCAGTACTCGACTGGAAACAGGGTGGCCAGATGTACAGCAGAACAACCGGACTGGCAGACTACTACGGTGTCAGCAAGAGAACGGAAAACCGCGAAGGTACCATCATCTTCGACGGATACAAAACCGATGGAACTAAAAATGATATCGCTATCACAGGTGCAAACGCACAACAGGTATTTTACAGCCGCCTGAACGATATTGACGAATCTTCTGTATATGACAATTCTTTCATCAAACTGCGTGAAGTGGCTGTCAACTACAAAATTCTTCAAAAACGTTCGATAGAACTTTCTGTAAACGCATTTGCCAGAAATATCCTGATCTGGGCTCAATTGCCTGACCTCGATCCGGAAGCCAGTCAGGGTAACAACAACATGGCAGGAGCATTTGAAGATTATTCAATGCCGCAAACAGCTAGTTTCGGCTTTGGTTTCAACATTAAATTTTAATCTGCAAGACAATGAAAAAATATAAATCAATAGGAAAATTGCTGGCAGTTTCTTTCTTGACTGCTGCCATTGCTTCTGCTTGTACGGAAGACGCAATGGATAAAATCAATGAAAACCCTAACAATCCTCTGGATGCGCCTGCAAAATTTTTGATTACAGACTTAGGGGTAAGCACTGCATTCAGCACTGTGGGAGGGGATTTCTCGCTCTATTCTTCTGTTTACATTGAACACGAAACGGGTATATCCAACCAGCTTTACCGGGCGGAAGTACGTAGCGGAGAGCCTACAACGGCTACTACCTACAACAACGCATGGATCAACGTGTATTCAAATATCAAGAACGCTAAAATCGTTATCAAGAAGTGTGAAGAAGATCCTTCGGAAAAAGGAAACGTAGTGACGGAAGCAATTGCTAAAATCCTGCTCGCTTACAACGGAGCAGTGGCTGCCGATGTATTTGGAAATACACCGTACAGCCAGACTGGTATCCTCAATCCGGACGGCACACCAATGTATATGCAGCCCAAAATAGATACGCAGGAAAGCATTTATCAGGAAGTGATGCAGAATCTGGATGATGCCATCACTCTGCTGAATAACGGTACTGCCAAAGATGCAGGTCTGTCCGGCGCAGTCGGTTCTAAAGACTTGATCTACGGTTCAAACACCAGTACTCAAGCAAGTATGTGGCTCAAGACAGCTTATGCGTTAAAAGCACGCTATACAATGCGTCTGCTCAATAAAAGTGCCAATAAGACAACTGATCTTCAGAACATTCTTACTTATGTGAGCAAATCATTTGCTAATGCAAGTGAAGAATGTAAACTGGCTGTTTATGACGCTGATTCGCAGTTGAATCCGCTTTGGTCATTCAGCTATAGCCGTAACAGTTTGGCAGCCAGTGCCAGTCTGATTGAAAAGTTTGTTGAGCGCAATGACCCCAGAGCACCACAAGCATTTCTGGAGCCCGATCCCACCGGCTATATTGCTTATGGATACGGAGGTACGCAAGCTACAGACATCGCAGGTATCAAAGCGGCTCCTAACGGAACTCCGCAAGAGTTGCAGAACAATTATGGTATGTCAATGATATCATGGGCAATGTCGGCTCCTACTCTTTTAATCAGTTATCACGAAGTGAAATTCCTCGAAGCAGAAGCATTATGCCGTTTGGGAGGCAGACTGAGTGAAGCTAAGAATGCTTTAAAAGCTGCAATCACTGCCGGATTCGAGAATCTGGAAAACTCAATTATAGATGCCGCCGACACTTGGGTATATGATGGTGACAGCGATTTGGGGGCAGATGTAGCAGAAACCTATTTCACGGATGAAGTAGAACCGTTATTCGATGCCAACCCTCTGCAAGAGACAATGATACAGAAGTATCTCGCCTTCTTCGGTGCATCCGGCGAATCACTGGAAGCCTATAACGACTACCGTCGTTTGAAAGGTGCAGGAGAAAACTTCATTGTACTGAAGAACCCGCTGAACAACAATAAGTTCCCATTGCGCTTCGGTTATGGAGCAGACGACGTATTGGCAAATCCTGAAGTGAAAGCTGCTTTCGGTGATGGCCAGTATGTATATAGCGAAGCTGTCTGGTGGGCCGGCGGAAACAAATAATGAACTTAAAATCTCTCAAAGGAGAGACTTTACATAGAGTCGTTTCTGTACTCTAACAAATTAACAGAGGCGAACAAAAATAGGCCAACCGTGAGGTTCGCCTATTTTATTTTATCCAATTTCATCAGATGAATGCTCAAATAATAATAGAGAAAAAGGAATATTCAACGGCATCTTTTATATACCATTTTTCTACCCGATCATACTCTTTTTCTACTTTATTCCGTATTTACCGTTTAAGCACCTTTTAAATAAATTTAAAAAATTCCCGTACCAATCAATTTCACCACTGCAAATCGGGTAGATATTTGCTTAAAGTAGTGCGGAGAATACTCAAAGTAATAGGTTTCACCAACACTTCAGTTGCTCCTGCATTCATTGCGTTTTCCTTATCCGAGCTGAAAGCATAAGCTGTCTGCATGATAATAGGAATTTCGGTATTAGACTCACGAATTATCTTCGTTGCCTCCAACCCGTTCATCACCGGCATCTTGATATCCATCAGCATTGCTTTGGTTCTTTCCTGATGCTGTTGAAACAACTCCACCATTTCCTGGCCATTTTTAGCCCACTCGATATCACACTTTTTGCCTATGATAGCCTTGATTAATTTAAAGTTGCTGTCATCGTCTTCAGCTACTAAAATTAAGGGTCTGAATTCATTCATTTGTTCGCTTTCCATATCGCTTATATATTGTTTTTTTATCTGTTTTTTGAGATTAATCTCCCTTTTCAGCCCGCAAGTTATAAAAAAGATTCATATATTTCGCTATCTTTGCGCCTCAATTTAAAAGAATAGTATGATTTCTGTTGACGGACTAGCCGTAGAGTTTGGCGGCACTACTTTATTTAGTGATATTTCTTTCGTAATTAATGAAAAAGACCGCATCGCACTGATGGGTAAAAATGGGGCGGGAAAAAGTACGCTGCTGAAAATTTTGGCAGGCACACGACAACCGACACGTGGAAAAGTTTCCGCGCCCAAAGATTGCGTAGTAGCCTATCTGCCTCAACATCTGATGACGGAAGACGGAAGAACAGTGTTTGACGAAACGGCACAAGCTTTTTCACATCTACATGAAATGGAAGCGCAGATTGAAAAACTGAACAAAGAGCTCGAGACACGGACGGACTACGAGAGCGACAGTTACATGGCGCTGATTGAAGAAGTGTCTGCCTTGAGCGAGAAGTTTTATTCGATTGACGCAACTAATTATGAAGAGGATGTGGAAAAGGCATTGCTCGGATTAGGGTTCACCCGGAGCGATTTTCAACGCCAGACGAGTGATTTCAGCGGTGGATGGCGGATGCGCATCGAGCTCGCTAAGTTGCTGTTGCAGAAACCGGACGTACTCTTGCTCGATGAGCCGACGAATCATCTGGATATTGAATCTATTCAATGGTTGGAAGATTTCCTTATTAATAACGGGAAAGCAGTTATCGTAATCAGCCACGACCGCAAATTCGTGGATAATATTACAACACGCACCATCGAAGTGACGATGGGACGTATTTATGATTATAAGGTGAACTATTCCCAATATCTGCAACTGCGTAAGGATCGCCGCGAACAGCAGCAGAAGGCATACGACGAGCAGCAGAAGTTTATTGCTGAAACGAAGGAGTTCATCGAACGATTCAAAGGAACATATTCAAAGACGTTGCAGGTACAGAGCCGCGTCAAAATGCTGGAAAAGCTGGAATTGCTCGAAGTCGATGAGGAGGATACTTCTGCATTGCGACTGAAATTCCCGCCTTCACCCCGTTCGGGCAGTTATCCGGTTATCATGGAGGGTGTTGGAAAGGCATACGGAGAGAAAGTGGTGTTCCGCAACGCCAATCTGACGATTGAGCGTGGTGATAAAGTAGCTTTTGTCGGTAAAAACGGTGAAGGTAAATCTACACTCGTGAAATGTATCATGAAGGAAATCGAACATGACGGTACACTGACTCTAGGACATAATGTACAAATCGGATATTTCGCTCAAAATCAGGCTTCGTTGATGGATGAAAACCTGACAGTTTTCCAAACGATTGATGATGTAGCCAAGGGGGATATCCGGAACAAGATTCGTGATTTACTGGGTGCCTTCATGTTTGGTGGTCCCGAGGAATCAATGAAGAAGGTGAAAGTACTTTCGGGTGGGGAGCGTACCCGCCTTGCCATGATTAAATTGCTGTTGGAACCTGTCAACCTCCTGATCCTGGATGAGCCGACGAATCATCTGGACATGAAAACGAAAGATATCCTGAAACAGGCATTGCTGGATTTTGACGGCACGCTGATTGTTGTTTCACACGACCGTGACTTCCTCGACGGACTGGTGACCAAGGTATATGAGTTCGGTAATCAAAAGGTGACGGAACATCTTTGCGGCATCTACGAGTTCCTCGAAAAGAAAAAAATGGATTCGTTGCAAGAACTGGAAAAGAAATAATAAATAATAAAAAGAGGGTATCGGCTGCAGGCGGAATAAAAGTATTTGTATATTTGCAACATCATTTATAACAGGCAGTTAGAAAAAAATGGATGAAACAAGGCAGTTATACATTATAAGCGGATGTAACGGAGCTGGTAAAACAACAGCTTCCTACACTGTACTGCCTGAAATTTTATTATGCAAAGAGTTCGTTAATGCGGATGAAATCGCCAAAGGTTTATCACCGTTCAATCCGGAAAGTATGGCTATAGAAGCCGGCCGTCTGATGTTGAAACGTATTAATGAACTATTAGCTGCTAAAGTAAGTTTCTCTATTGAAACAACATTGGCAACCCGTTCATACACCCGGCTCATTCAAAGAGCACAAAATGCCGGATATAAAGTCAGCTTGATTTATTTCTGGCTGAATTCTCCGGAACTTGCCGTCAACCGTGTGTTACAACGGGTCAATGAAGGGGGACATAATGTACCGATGGACGTTATCTACCGCCGATATCAGGCAGGCATTAACAATCTGTTTCAGATTTATATGCCGCGTGTAGACTATTGGCTGTTAGCCGATAACAGTATTTCTCCTCGAGTAATTGTAGCCGAAGGTTACCAACATGGCGAGGATCGAATATATGAACTTGAACTTTTTAAATGCATCAAGAATTATGTCAAATAATGAAATGCAAGAATTGAGCGATAAATTACGACGCGGTCTTCAGCTGGCAGAAAAGCGATTGCTGGAAAAAAATGCTCGCAATGGTAAACTCCTTAGTCAGGGAACACCAGATGGAAAAGTAATTTATGTATCAGCAACAGAATTGCTGGAACGTTTGCAAGAAAAAGAAAAGGAATCAATAAAAAAATAAATTCTCTAAAAGAAAGGATGAAAGGGAAGAAACGAATAATAGTAACTCTGCTGTTTTTAATCAACATCATAATGTTGGTGGCAGCCGTTATTCCCCATCACCATCACCCCAACGGAATGATTTGCATGAAGCAGGACTTGCCTGTAGAACAACAATGTCCCACGCATCATCATCACCCGGGAAACGATTCATGTTGCAGCAGCGAATGTATGACTCGTTTCTACTCTCCCACTCCATCCGTACATACGGATAGCGGACCGGATTATGTATTCATCGCTACCCTGTTCACGGATGTAATCATCGAACATCTATTACGGCCACAAGAGAGACGGATTAAGAACTATTACGTCTACCGAGACTCTCTGCATGGCACGGATATACACCGTGCCACTCCTCTTCGTGCCCCTCCCTACTCTGTTTTTGCGTAAAAGCGTAAATGCAAATCAGTTGCATTTGCGTTACCTTATCTTTGTAGCGTAAAAAACAGTAAAATTTAGTAGGAAAATATCATTATGAAAAAACTTATTTTCGTAGGAATCCTAGGCTTATTCGTGCTGGGTTCCTGTAATAATAGTACCGTCACACACACACACAATGAACACGATCATGCCACAGAAGGACATAATCACGAGGCAGAGGGTTCCGATCATTCTCATGAAGGCGAATGTAGCGGAGAACACAACCATGAAGCGACCGATGGACATAACGAGTCTGCCGAAGCGCACAGTGATGAAATCATCCTTCCGAAGGCAAAAGCTGAAGCAGCCGGTGTCAAGGTGAGCGTTATCGAACCTGCACCTTTCCAGCAAGTGATTAAAACCAGCGGACAGGTACTGGCTGCCCAAGGTGATGAATCGGTTGCCGTAGCTACAGTGGCCGGCGTTGTATCTTTCCGTGGAAAAGTAACGGAAGGAATGAGCGTCGGCAGCGGCACGCCGCTAGTCACGATTTCTTCAAAGAATATCGCCGACGGTGATCCGGTACAACGTGCCCGCATTGCCTACGAGGTATCTAAGAAGGAGTACGAACGTATGAAAGAGCTTGTTAAAAACAAGATTGT
>CAMTFK010000194.1 GCA_947071285.1 uncultured Bacteroides sp.
TGTTGGTGTACTGGCGGAAAATGTTTTTAGTATTCAGCAAAGGCAACAGTTGGAGCAGCATATTGACAGCCAATCGTTGGTAGACTGCTTCGTCTTTATACTCGTATGACAATGCTTCGATAATATCACTCATCTGTTCGTAGTACGGCATCTTGCGGAGTTCCTTCTGCAATCCGCGGTAAGTGATGCCGGCATACATCCGGTTGACAAGCGGCTCGAAAGTGTTGCTTGATTTCTGGTCTGCCTTGATGTCTTCTTCATCCTCTTCATCGTAGTCGTTATCGTCTTTAGGAGCGCCTGTCGATGCAAGCATGAAACTCATCATCAGTAGTTTGTCATAGCTTCCTATTTCTTCTTCGTAGAAGGCCTTCCACAGTTCCGGGAAACCGAGTCCGCTCAATCCTCCGTAGTTGCTCCAGTTTATCAGGACACTGTTGCCTACCAGGCGTGCTTCTCCGTACCCATTCTTGAACTCTTCATTCTTATAGATTTCGATGTATTTGCTTAGTTTTTTAAATACAAGTTTGGCCCTTCCGAAGCAAATGAATTCGAATGCTTTTTTCACGTTGAATCCTTTATCCTGGGTAATCTCCGGCAGATTGACTTCAAGAGCCGGGTCGTACAGACCGAAGCCGTTATCTTTGGTATAGTGCTGTGCGGTGTTCTTTTCCGTTCCGTCGCCGATCAGAGATTCTATCAACACTTTTTCTTTCGCGTTCGGTTTCTGAATTTCTTTGACGGTAGGGATTAGTTCCTGATAGGTATCTTGCAGGAATTCTATGTTGTGAATAGTCTTCATCATATCCAATCCGGCCAGGCGGCGTTCGGCAACCTTGTCTGTTAGTAAGCGGCGGATACTGCCGGACAGTTGTTCTTTCGGCTGTTTCATCAATAGATTGATGGCGTTGATACGCATCTCACTATATTTGAAGCGCAGCAACTCTTCTACTTTCTGATTCTGTTCGGGCGCCAAAGTCATCTCGGACAAGACTTTGTAGGCTTCGTCACGAACGTCCTGCGAACGGTCGCCCAGTGATTGCAGCACATATTCTTCCTGTAAATGGCTGGTCGGGGGATTTAATACGACGCCGATATAGCCTGCCCGCATATAGGTATCCAAAGAAGGCAGACAGGTGCAAAGATCGTCTTTTAATGCAGAATCGTTGGTCATCCAGGTGATATACGCCATCTTGAGAACGATTTCCGAACGGGTGAGCTCTGCACTTTCCCATGGGAATACGTATGGAGAATAAATCTCTTTGGCAGAGATGGACTGATAGACGTTCTTCAGATAGTCATAATGACGGATCGCTTCTTCTTTGCTATCAAAATAATCATGGAGCGACGGGGCGTCTTTATGTCCTCCGTACCGGCTAAGATAGAGTCCGGACAGATACAGTGGCAGGATAGCCGCCACTACCGACGGTTCGTTATACCATTTTTCAAAAGCATCTTTACTGATACGGTGGTTCATGCCGGAGTATTGCGTACAGCGTAAAAAGTAAAGTAAGGTCTGCACCTGATATTTGGCACCGTCTTTAATTATTCCCGGAACGAGTGCCTGGATTTCTTCCGTATTATAGAATCCGATACTCCATAGAGCCAGATAAAGTTCGACCGTATCTTTGCTTTGGAGGGCTTTGCGTGCTTGTTCCCGGTCGTTCAGAAAACGGCGGATCAGTTCCACATATTTGTTGGTGATACGCTCGCTGCTGTCTTGTTCTCCGATACCCGTACAGACTGCAATGCCGCGTTTCACGGAGGCAAATCGTTGCAGGCCGTTGTCGCAGATCACCGAGAACAGATGGAGATAACTTTCGGGGCATCCTTCGTCCATTGTTTCCACGATAGCTTGACGGAGACCTTCCTGCAGTTTGGCTGCCAGCAGTAACTTCCCTTCCAGTTCCAGCAACGGGCGGTAACCGCTCACGGCGATAGCCTGGAGATGTCCCTGGTTGAGGCGGTTGGCATTATTCTCGCTGGTCAATACGTTGTTGAGGTATTCAATGACAGTCTGGTTGCCTTCGGCTATTTGGGCGGCCATCCAGTTTTGGCAGTTCATCGCATCCTTGTATGTCTCTATTTCTTCCGGAGTGTTTCCTCCGTTCAGTATGGCTTGTTCGCTGAATCCGGTGGCACGTAGTTTTAGAAATTCCGTCAGCGCATCTATGATGTGACTGAAATGCAGAAGAGGATTCGCCGACCGCTGTGACCGGCGCGAATATCCATGAGTGTACGGACACCGTGCTTTGAGCTTCAGATAGGTGTGGAACAGGTTGGCATATTCGTCTCCCAATAGATAACGGAGCACTTTATTCAACTTTCCGTCGAAAAGATTGGCAACACTCTTTATCTTCTCTTCCTGAATAATATGTATGATGCAAGGCTCTAGTTTATCGCTGTATGTGCCATACCGGGTATCCATGTTGAAGTATTGCATAAATACATCCAACAGTGTCATTGTCTCTTTGTCTAAACTGGTTCTCTTTTTCGTTAACCTTTCCAGGTACGGAGCAATCCGTTTGTTTAATGCGTCATTATAAATGAGTCTCATGATTATTTTCGTTTTAAGTGTGTTTATAAGAAAATGATTACCAAAGTCTTCCCGACAGCATAGCCAATCGGATGAAGGTGATGGTAGATTCTTCTTTGAGTCCGGTGGGAGAGGATAAGTCTTCAGTTTCCGTATCGTCAATGAAGATACGGAAAATTCCGTCCTCGTAAGATTGCAGGGCATTGGTGATTGCTTCTACTTCTGCGGCAGGTTTGCCGTTATAGTTTACTGCAAACCCAACCTTGCCGGAAGTTGCTTTATTTTCCACTTCTTCCTGTGTGAGGTATTTCAGTACTTCGCTTTGTTGCAAGCGTTCATTATATTCACAGACTTGCCAACTGACGATGGCTTCAATCAACCCCTGTACATCGACAGGCGGAACAGGAAAATCGACAGGAATCTTTTCGATATTGCACTTTCGCTTTCCTAACTGTTTGACTTGGACATATACTCTCATATTCTCTTTATTGGGTGATCTGAATACTTGATGTAATAGCATTTAGATCGGTTTCGGCTTCTTCATCATAGACAAGCATAACAATGGTAAAAGTTCGCTTCTTGCTTTCTTGGAAATAGTGTAATACAATTTGTTGTATGTCTTCTCCCGGTTCATCAGGAGCTCCGATGTGCAGAGGGTTTGTAGTTCTTGTCATGGATAGCCCGTTGATGTTGACATTGCTCTGCTTATAGTCTTCCGCTGGTTCTCCTTGTGCATTTCGCGGGAGAGTGAGCGATAACTTCTTTATATGTTCAAACTCTTTTTGTGTATCGTAGGTCAGAGCGGTAACCGTCAGTTGGTTGGCGCCGTTGACGAGCCTAAGCAACGGAGGTTCTGCGCTGGGAGTCAATCCTTTCGCTCCTGTTATTTTCCTCCAGTTGGTAGGATACTGGCAACTGAAATTTGTTTCTGCATCGTAATAAGAAAGCCATGTATCGTTATTACCTACCGGAACGTATGGAGGATATTGACTGGTAGAAGAACTGTTGGCAGTTTCCCTGCCTGATTGGTTACCGTTTTCGTTTTCTTCTTCCAGTTCACCATTCAGATAGGCTTCTACAATACCGCTTTCCCATTCGCCGCGTATGTCCTGATAAAGAGGGGGAACGTTCTTGCAAAGCATCAAGAAGCTGAACAGGAAAATACAAAAGATACCAAGCTCCCCAAGGATTGAAACGGTGCGTTGCGCATCGGCTTTTTCAAATTTATAGCTGCATACATAAATGATTCCCAGTAGGAAACCGCTTAATAACCCGCCGATATGTGCGGCGTTATCAATCCCGGCTTTCATGCCATAAACCAGATTGTAACCGACAAAAATAAGGATACTGGTCAATAACGCTTTCCGTTGTTCCTTTGCGATGCGATGGAAGAACAGGAAGGCGAGGAATATACCGTAGAGTCCGAAGATGGCTCCGGAGGCTCCGGCACTGATTGTCTCGCCGTGCATATAAAGACTGAATACTGCCGAGCATAATCCGGTCAGTAAATAAGACATGAACATCCGACGGCTTCCTATCAGTCCTTCCAGTAGAAGTCCTACGTACATGAAAGCGTACATATTCATCAGGAGATGAAAAGCACCGATATGTATGAAGTTGCAGGTCACTGCACGCCACCAGTCGCCTGTTAGGGTCAGCGGTCCGAAGTCGGCTCCCCATTTCAGCAGTGATAAGGTGGAAGGAGACATGATTCCCACTCCGGATGCAATCATCACAATAAATACAAGGAGGTTGAGGTCTATCAGGATAGGTGTTGCCATAAAACCTTTGCGGGGAATAAAGAACGACCAGAAAGAGTTCCTTTTCTTTTCTTCTTCCAGATAGGCTTTCTCTTCTTCTGTGAGCGGACGGTTACACTCTTCCTCGAAATCTTTTGCCTTTTGGGTTAGCTCTTCCGGGGTAAGGGATGTTTTTATTTCTTCCATCGTCTCGCGTAGCTTTTGTATATTTTTTCTGTTCTTTCCATAGTCTACAAATTGTACGGAAGAGGATTGGCTGCGCACAGCTACTTCTCCGTCGCTTCCCGGTTCTATGGTGAAGGTTATTTCCTCTCCATGAGAATACATATTGAACGGGACTTCGAATCGTGCTCCTTCCGGAGTCACTTCCTCGATATTCCACTCCAGCTTTTGCGAAGCTTCGAGAGCTAGTATAAGGATTTCTGTTTTTGATAAACCCGGTAAATGCAGTTTGTCGTTATATGAAGGTTTGAGTGCCATATTTCTATTCTTATATAGAGTTGTCGATTAAAAATTACTTATCTCACTGACAAATGTATAGAATAATAATGAAAAATAATAGAATGTGACAAATAAAAAAGCATCCACTTCCTAAGAAGGGATGCTTTTATGAGATTTGATAGAGTATTTATTACTTTTTGTAGAATGCCAAGTCTTCTTTATCGAAGTTTTCGATGAAGTTTGAGTGCTTTTCTACTTCCGCTTCTGCATAGTTCAAATATACATGTGCAGATTTGGAGAACAGTTCGGAAGCCTTGCTGGCATCTTGAATCAGCAGGTGACACATGATAATGTCAGCAGCCATTTCCACCAGTTTGCGAGCGGTGAAGTCAAGCAATTCCTGGTCTTGTACTTCTTTCACTGCATTGGTGCTGGCTTCGAATTTGTCAGCCATCTTTTTCAGACGAGACATCAGCGGTTCCATTTCCGGTGAGCAAGGAATGGTTTCGAACTCGCGGATGGTAGCGATGTACGAACCATTGGTTACGTAACGGATAGCGGCTACTGTCTGCAACTGGGTAGTTCCTTCGTAGATGCTGGTGATACGTGCGTCGCGATAGATGCGTTGGCAAGCATATTCCATCATGAAACCTGAACCGCCGTGAATCTGAATACAGTCGTAAGCGTTTTGGTTCGCATATTCAGAGTTCATACCTTTAGCCAGCGGAGTAAAGCTGTCTGCTAATTTAGCATATTTCTTTTGTTCCTGGCGTTCTTCCGGAGTCAGTTTACGTTCGCGGGCGATGTCGTCCAATGCTTTGTAGATGTCTACGTAGCGAGATGTTTGATACAGTAAAGCACGTCCGGCATCCAGTTTGCCTTTCATGATAGCCAGCATGTCATACACAGCCGGGAATTCGATAATTGCTTTTCCGAACTGCTTACGGTCTTTAGCGTATGCCAAACCTTCATTGTAAGCTGCCTGGCTCAATCCTACAGATTGTGCGGCAATACCCAGACGGGCACCGTTCATCAGAGCCATTACGTATTTAATCAAACCGAGTTTGCGGTCACCGCAAAGTTCAGCTTTTGCATTCTTATATACCAATTCGCAGGTAGGAGAACCGTGGATACCGAGTTTGTTTTCGATACGACGTACGTTCACGCCACCCTGACGCTTGTCATAGATGAACATAGACAAACCACGACCGTCTCTTGTTCCTTCTTCCGAACGTGCCAGTACGAGGTGAATATCCGCGTCACCGTTTGTGATGAAACGTTTCACACCGTTCAGTAACCAGCATCCGTCTTTTTCGCTGTAAGTAGCTTTCAGCATAACAGATTGAAGGTCGGAACCAGCATCCGGTTCTGTCAAGTCCATTGACATCGTTTCACCTTGGCAGATGCGTGGGATAAAGCGGCTGTGTTGGTCGGGATTGCCAAACTCATAAAGAGTTTCGATACAGTCCTGCAATGACCAGATGTTTCCGAAACCTGCATCGGCAGCAGCCACGATTTCTGCACACATGGTGTACGGGGTGATCGGGAAGTTCAGACCGCCGAACTTACGTGGCATGGTCATACCGTTCAAGCCGGCTTTTACCATTGCGTCCAGGTTCTGTTTGGTTCCTGATGCATATTCAACGCGACCATTGGCACAGTGAGGACCTTCTTCGTCTACACCTTCTGCGTTAGGGGCAATGATTTCTCCTGTGATTTCTCCGGTAATCTCCAACACTTTGTCATAAGAGTCTACAGCATCTTCGAAGTCCAGCGGAGCATAATCGAATTCATCTTTATCTCTGTAATTGCGTTCTTTGAGTTCGCAAATACGTTTCATCATCGGATTGTTCAAGTGAAACTTGAGTTCCGGTATGTCTGTATAATAATTAGCCATCTTTCCTTACTTGCTATTTTGTTTATAATACTTAATCATCTTCGGCACAACTTCTTCGATACTTCCGTTGATTACGTAATCGGCAATCGTATTGATCGGAGCATCCGGGTCGTTGTTGATGGAGATGATGATACCACTTTCCTGCATACCGGCGATATGCTGAATCTGTCCGGAGATACCGCAAGCGATGTAGAGTTTCGGACGAACCGTAACACCTGTCTGACCGATCTGGCGGTCGTGATCTGCGAAACCTGCGTCAACAGCAGCACGGCTGGCACCTACTTCTGCGTGAAGTTCTTTAGCGAGGTCGAACAACAGGTCGAAGTTCTCTTTCGAGCCTACACCGTATCCGCCGGCTACGATAATCGGAGAACCTTTCAGGTTGTTCTTTGCCTTTTCTACGTGGCGTTCGATTACTTTCACTACATAGTCCGTATCGGCTACGTATTTTTTCACATCGTGACGGATCACTTCTCCTTGATAAGTAGGAGAGAGGATTTCTTTCTTCATCACACCTTCGCGAACGGTTGCCATCTGCGGGCGGTGTTCCGGGTTCACAATCGTAGCAACGATGTTACCACCGAATGCCGGACGGATTTGATACAACAGGTTCTTATAAGTCTTACCTTCTTTTTTGTCTTCGTGGTCACCGATTTCAAGTGAAGTACAGTCGGCAGTCAATCCGCTGGTCAAAGCAGAAGAAACGCGCGGACCGAGGTCACGGCCGATCACAGTAGCACCCATCAGACAGATTTGTGGCTGCTCTTCTTTGAAAAGGTTCACCAGGATAGCTGTGTGAGGAAGTGAAGTATAAGGGTAAAGTCCTTCGCCGTCGAAAACGTGAAGTTTGTCTACTCCGTAAGGAAGGATTTGTTTTTCAATATCTTTGAGGCCGGTTCCGGCAACCACTGCTTCGAGCTGACAGTTCAACTGGTTGGCTAACGAACGACCTTTGGTCAGAAGTTCGAGGCTGACGTCTAAAACGTTACCTTCTTCTATTTCGCAATATACAAATAAGTTATTCATGATTATCCGATGGTGTGGTTAGCTAATAGTTCAACAATCAGGTCTTCCACGTCACGGTCGCTGCCGCTGATGGTTTTGCTCTCTTTAGCCTGGAACACGATGTTCTGGATGGCTTTCACTTTTGTCGGCGAACCGGACAGACCGCATTGTGCGAGGTCACCGTTTACGTCGGCTACGCTCCATTCTGCCAGATTCAGATAATCGCGCTTGTCGTACAGGTCTGTATAGTCAAGATTGCCTTGCTGCTTTTCAGTCACAGTTTTGGCATGCTTGTATTTCTGAACCAATTTAGCGTTACGCGGACGGCAAGGAGCTGCAGAACCGTTGACAGTAATCACGATAGGCAGCGGGCCTTCTACAGTTTCAACACCACCGTCGATGTGACGTTTCACCTTAATCTTACCATCGCCTACTTCCAGAATTTCTTCTGCGTATGTGATTTGCGTCAATCCCAGCTTTTCTGCTACCTGCGGACCTACCTGTGCCGTGTCACCGTCGATTGCCTGACGGCCACCGATAATAATGTCATACTCACCGATTTTGCGGATGGCAGTGGCAAGTGCGTAAGACGTAGCCAGTGTGTCTGCACCAGCGAAAGCACGGTCAGTTAATAAGTAACCGTTATCTGCACCACGGAAAAGTCCTTCACGAATAATGTCGGCTGCCCGTCCCGGTCCCATTGTCAGAACGGTTACGGTAGAGCCTGGATGAGCATCTTTCAATCGGAGAGCTTGCTCGAGAGCATTCAGGTCTTCGGGGTTGAAGATGGCGGGGAGTGCCGCACGGTTAATCGTTCCGTCGGCTTTCATGGCATCTTTCCCAACGTTACGTGTGTCGGGAACTTGTTTTGCCAATACAACAATTTTCAAACTCATGCTATAAATTTTAGTAT
>CAMTFK010000195.1 GCA_947071285.1 uncultured Bacteroides sp.
AAGATTTTGAGGTCGTGGTTGTGGAAGACGGTTCATCCGTTCCCTGTGAAGAAGTAGTGGAATACTATCAGAAAAACCTGGATATACACTATTATAACAAGCCCAATTCCGGCCCCGGACAAAGCCGGAACTATGGCGCCGAACGAAGCACCGGGGAATATCTGATTATACTGGACTCCGACTGTATACTGCCCAAAGGCTACCTCACCGCCATCGAAAAAGAACTTCAAACCTCACCAGCCGATGCCTTCGGCGGACCGGACCGGGCACATGAGTCTTTTACGGATATACAGAAAGCTATTAATTACTCCATGACTTCCTTCTTCACTACCGGTGGCATCCGCGGTGGAAAAAAGAAAATGGATAAATTCTATCCGCGAAGCTTTAATATGGGAGTCAGACGGGATGTATATACTGCACTCGGAGGCTTCTCTAAAATGCGGTTCGGAGAAGATATTGACTTTAGTATCCGGATATTCAAGGGTGGTTATCAGTGCCGGCTGTTCCCGGATGCCTGGGTATATCACAAGCGGCGCACGGACTTGAAGAAGTTCTTCAAGCAAGTGCACAATTCGGGTATTGCACGTATCAATCTGTATAAGAAGTACCCGGAATCATTGAAGATTGTTCACCTCTTACCGGCAGCATTCACGCTTGGAGTGGCAATATTGTTGTTCGGTGCTCCTTTCTGTCTTTATAGCCTGACGCCCATTGCACTATATGCACTATTGGTATGCGTTGACTCCACCATCCAAAACCGGAGTTTGCTTATCGGCATTTACTCCATCGCTGCTTCTTTCATCCAACTCATCGGATACGGGACCGGTTTCTGGCGGGCATGGTGGAACCGTTGCATACGGGGAAAAGATGAATTTGAAGCATTTAAAAAGAACTTTTATAAGTGATGAACGATTAGTGTTTAGTGATTAGCATGGAAAAACTAAATATCAACCAGTGGGCGGAAGAAGACCGTCCACGGGAGAAGATGATGCTGAAAGGTGCAGAGGCCCTGAGTGATGCCGAACTGCTTGCCATCCTTATCGGCTCCGGAAACACAGAGGAAAGCGCAGTAACTCTGATGCAACGGGTGCTCTCCGAATGTGGCAATGATCTGAATCAATTAGGAAAATGGGAAGTACGGGATTTCTCCCGCTTCAAAGGCCTCGGCCCAGCCAAAAGCATCACTATCATGGCGGCATTGGAACTGGGCAAACGCCGCAAACTACAGGAACACCCGGAACGTACCACAGTGCGTTGCTCCAAAGACATCTACGAACTTTTCCATCCCCTGCTCTGCGATCTTGCCTACGAAGAATTTTGGGTATTGCTACTCAACCAATCTTCCCGCATCATCGACAAAACACGCATCAGCCGCGGCGGCATCGACCAGACCACCGCCGATGTACGCAGCATCCTGCGCGAAGCCCTGATACAGCGCGCCACGCAGATAGCCTTGATACACAACCATCCTTCGGGCAGCTCCCGCCCAAGCACAGACGACCAACGCCTGACTCAACTCGTACAAAAAGGAACACAGACTATGAACATCCGCCTCATCGACCACGTTATTGTAACAGATGGAAAGTACTACAGTTTCAATGATGAAGGAATGATTTAGCGGCTTTTTCAAAACTCGTTCTTTTGTAGTTTCAATTAATTTCTTTAGCTTTGCCTAACTAAACCATACGAATATGACCAAGTTTGAAATAGAAGAAAAAATAGTAGAGATGCTCAAGACCGTATTCGATCCGGAAATCCCGGTAAACGTATACGACCTGGGACTTATCTACAAGATAGACCTCGCCGACAACGGGGAAGTAAGTATTGACATGACCTTAACAGCTCCCAACTGTCCGGCTGCCGACTTCATCATGGAAGATGTGCGCCAAAGAGTTGAATCGGTTGACGGTGTCACTGCCGCCACCATCAATCTGGTTTTCGAGCCGGAATGGGACAAGGACATGATGAGCGAAGAAGCCAAACTAGAATTAGGCTTCTTATAATGTAAACTTTAAACACAAAGGCACAGAAAAAGAAGCCTCGGATAGAAAGCATTCCCTTTGTGCCTCCGTGTTTCTGTGTTCAAAACAAATTTAAAACTCAGAAGTATGAAGAACGTATATTTCCTTTCGGACGCACACCTCGGCTCACGCGCCATTGAGCACGGCCGCACCCAGGAACGACGCCTTGTGAATTTCCTCGACAGTATCAAGCACAAAGCATCCGCCGTGTATTTGCTGGGAGATATGTTCGACTTCTGGTATGAGTTCAAGACCGTTGTACCGAAAGGCTATACCCGCTTTCTGGGCAAACTATCCGAACTGACGGATATGGGAGTGGAAGTACACTTCTTCACAGGCAACCATGACATCTGGTGTGCCGACTATCTGACCACAGAATGTGGCGTCGTCATGCACCGCGAGCCGCTTACCACAGAAATATACGGCAAGGAATTCTACCTTGCACACGGTGATGGTTTGGGCGACCCGGACAAGAAGTTCAAACTGCTGCGTTCCATGTTTCACAGCGAATTCCTACAAGTCCTGTTCTCTGCCATCCATCCCCGTTGGAGTATGGAGTGGGGATTGAACTGGGCAAAACACAGCCGTCAGAAGCGCGTTGACGGCAAAGAACCCGATTATATGGGCGAAGATAAAGAATTTCTGGTACTCTACACAAAAGAGTACCTGAAAAGTCACCCGAACATCAACTTCTTCATCTACGGCCACCGACACATCGAACTGGACTTGATGTTGAGCGCCACCGCCCGCATCACAATACTGGGAGACTGGATAAATTTCTTCTCGTATGCTGTCTTCGATGGCGAAAACTTCTTCCTCGAAAACTTTATCGAAGGAGAAACCAAAATGTAGTCCTATATGAACTTCTCAAAACTGAAGCATCTTTTCAGCGTATGCTTGTTTGCCACAAGTATTCTTCCGGCATGGGGACAATCCGCCCCTACCCTCGCCATCCGCATTGATGACCTCGGCGCTTTCCACTCTGTCAACGAAGCCTGTATCCAAACGTATCAGTCCGGAATAGCCCGTTCCGTAGAAGTAATGCCCGTAGCCAGTTGGTATCCGGAAGCCGTCCGCCTGCTGAAAGAAAACCCGGGATTGGATGTCGGATTGCATTTAGTTATTACCAGCGAATGGGAAAATGCAAAATGGCGTCCATTGACACACTGCCCCAGTCTGACGGATGAGAACGGATACTTCTATCCGATGATGGGACCCAATCCTGCATATCCCGGACAGTCGGTTATGGAAAATAAATGGGACTTGAAGGAAGTGGAGCAGGAATTTCGCGCACAGATAGAGATGGCATTGAAGAATATCCCGCAGCTCAGTCACCTGACAGGACATATGCTATCCACCGGTTTCACTAAAGAGGTAAATGAAATGGTGCTGCGCCTGGCTAAAGAATATCATCTTCCTTCCATCGACCGTATGGACTCACCGGAAGATTACCAGTTCACCTATATTGGTTACGACGGTCCCAGCCGAACAAGTGCCGAAAAGGAAGAAAGTTTTATCCGTTCACTAAACAAGTTGGAGGCAGGTAAACGCTATCTGTTTCTTGACCATCCGGCACTGAACAATGAGGAAATGCGTCCTATCTTTCACATCGGTTATGAGAATGTAGCACTCGATCGGCAGGGAGTAACGGATTTACTCACCAGCCCACGCGTGAAACAAACCATTGAAGATAAAGGCATCAAGCTGATTTCTATCAATCAACTAACGAAAGGTCTTCCTCGTGCCACCACTCCCGGGAAACTGGAAAAAGCAATGCAGAAATATCTGGATGTGATGCAGAAAGCTAATCAAGAACTGCACAGCATCATGATTGTGCAGCATGGCAAGGTCATTGCCGAAGAATCGTTTGGCAAACGGGATACAGAATCCACAAGTTACACATGGGTAGACCCCGCCATCGTACAAAAAATGAGCGGAGAGAAACTCATAGAGTATTTATACCCACGCCTGTTCCGTCCGTTGGGCATTGTCAATGTGAAGTGTCAGGAAAGCCTGCAAGGAATCAATGGAGGTTGGGGATTGTTCTTCAAAACGGAAGATCTTGCCAAGCTGGGGCAACTCTTCTTGCAGAAAGGAAAATGGAACGGCCAGCAAATACTGCCGGAAGAATGGATTGCCAAAGCATCGGCTTACTGTGCCGACGGAAGAAATGGGCAATATATTCTTGTTATTCCAGAAAAAGATGCTGTAATTGCAGTAACAATGCGGACCGAAAACGGACAAACCCAACCGAATTTAATTCGGAAACACCTGCTTCCGGCACTGTAAACAGATACTTCGCCGATTTAATCTTCTGTAAATAGATATGGAAAAGTATGATTCTTCGGAACTTTTCTGCGGGTAATCTTGTAATAACATCATAAACCATTAAAGCTTAATTGTTATGGATGATATGATTTACAGAAATGATGCGATTGCCGAGGAAAATATTGACCCGCATGGTCGTCCGGCAAAGGATAAATTTGAAGAGTTCAGTGAAGAAGTTTCCGAGCATACAGACCTCGGATACAAAGACCAAAAGGTGAAATCTAAAAAGGAGCGAAAAGAACGCCTAGAGGAAATAGACGAAGTGATTAAAGAAGACTTAAAGTAGTTACAAGCTACGAGCTACAAGCTACAAGTGGCTGCGCAATTACACTGCATAGTACTTGTAGCTTGTAGCTCGTAGCTTGTAACTCATATAGCTTGTAACTCTATCATTTGTATCCCGCCACCTTGGCTATACGTTTCGGGATTTCCGTATTATCATACTTACCTGCAAATTCTTTGGAGCCTGCTCCCACTGCATATACCGGAACATATCCCGCAGTATGGCTACCACTTGTCCAACCTACCATAGCAATCTGGCTCATGACTTTTCTTGCAGAAGCAGCCAGTGGTTCAGTCTTCGAATAAAGCGTTTCTTCGAATACCACTTTATTCTTTACGAACGACTGTTCAAATTCATCACGCAACATCTTTTCCTGTTCCCAAGTCAAAGGTAGTTCTTTCCAGAAGCCCATCTTCTCTGCCAATAAAGCCTTGGCATCTTCCCAAGTCACATCATGTCCCTTCGCTTTACGCAAGTCAGTGATGGCGATAGAAAGTAAATCCTGAGACTGTTTTTGGTTCTTCAAAGCTTTCAGGTGCAATTCATATTTGCCTGTACCCAAGCCCAAACCACCTGTTTCATGGTCAGCAGTTACTACAATCAGAGTTTCTTTCGGGTGCTTCTTATAGAATTCATAAGCTACTTTGATAGCATTATCCATATCAATCACTTCTTCGAAAGTAGTGGCAGGGTCGTTGGAGTGACAAGACCAGTCAATCTTTCCACCTTCTACCATCAGGAAGAAACCTTTATTCTTACCTTTAGTGAGGAAGGAGATAGCGCTTTCAGTAATTTCAGCAAGAGTCAGGTCACCGGCTTTGCGGTCAATAGAATATGGCAGACAAGAAGGAGTGGCACCATCTTCCTGAATCAGGACCATCTTATCAGCCTGGGCAGCCTTAGATTTGAAATCATTTACGCCTTTCGCAATAGTATAACCAGCCTCCTCAATGATAGGGAAAATACTCGGAGCCTCTTTCTTGTCGGCAGTAGTGGTCGGCTTCAGGAAACCGCCACCTGCATAGAAATCGAAGCCTGCTTTCGGCAAGTCGAGGGCAATTTCATAATACATGTTACGATTAGGCTGGTGCGCATAGAACGCTGCAGGAGTGGCATGATCCACACTAACACTGGTGGTTACACCAACTTTCTTTCCGGCTTTCTTTGCTTTTTCGGCAACTGTCTGAATTACATTCTTCTGGTCGTCCATACCGATGGCACCGTTATAGGTTTTCACTCCGGTAGCAAGGGCAGTTCCGGCAGCGGAAGAGTCTGTGACAGAGTTGGTGGCAGAAAAAGTGGTGGCAACACCTACAGCCGGAAACTGGGTAAACAACAACGGCGTCACACCGATGCGTCCTTCTTGTTCAGCCAGATACATTTCCGTGCCATTTACCTGATTAACTCCCATTCCATCACCGATGAAATAAAATACATACTTTGCCTGTTGCGCATACGTCATACCTGTCAACAGGACAAAGAGCAATAAATACGTGAATCTTTTCATAAATTGATATATTTAAAGTAGTTTGAATAAACGTTGCTATCTCTTATCTCCTCCAAAGATAAGGAATTTAAACCACTGGCGGAGCAGATATTGTTAAAAAAATAAAGCCGGAAGGCAATCTACACTGCTTCCGGCATTATTGTTACATCGTCGTTGCGATGTTATCTACTTTTCAAGGATTATTTCTTGTTCAGAATGTCCATGGTATCCGAGGCAATCATCAGCTCTTCGTCAGTCGGAATAACCACAACCTTCACCTTGGAGTCCTCGGCAGAAATCACTGCTTCTTCACCGCGAATCTTGTTCTTTTCCAAGTCCAGTTTCACACCCATAAATTCCAGACCTTCGCAAGCACCCGAACGACAGGAAGCCTGGTTCTCGCCTACACCACCGGTAAACACTATGATGTCTACGCCACCCAAAGCAGCAGCATAAGCACCGATATACTTCTTGATGCGATAGAAATACATTTTCTCGGTAAGGATAGCCATATCGTTGTTGCCCGCAGCTACAGCAGATTCCAACTCACGCATATCACTGGATACACCAAAGATACCCATAACACCGCTCTTCTTATTCAGCAGGTCGGATACACCAGCAGCAGTCAGGTTTTCTTTTTCCATGATGAAAGTCACAGCACCAGCGTCAATGTCACCGCTACGGGTACCCATCATCAAACCTTCCAACGGAGTCAAGCCCATGCTGGTATCCATGCTCTTACCATCTTTGACAGCAGTGATAGAGCCACCGTTACCAATATGGCAGGTAATGATTTTCTTTCCTTCCGGATTCACACCCAAATACTCGCACACGCGTTTTGAAACGTAACGGTGAGAGGTTCCGTGGAAACCATAACGGCGTACACCGTATTTCTTATAAAGTTCATAAGGAATAGCATACAAATAAGCGTAGTCCGGCATTGTCTGGTGGAATGCTGTATCGAACACACCAATCTGCGGAACATTCGGCAGAATTGCAGAGATAGCGTTCACACCTTTCAGGTTAGCAGGATTATGAAGCGGAGCCAGGTCATTGCAAGCCGTGAAAGCGTCCAGGACTTCCTGCGTCAGCAATACAGATTCGCTGAACTTCTCGCCGCCATGCACCATACGGTGACCTACTGCGTTTATTTCATTCAAAGATTTGATGGCACCATATTCAGGACTGATCAATGTATCCAGGATAAACTCCACACCAACGGTATGTTCGGGAATATCTTTTTCCAGCACTTTCTTTTCACCGTTAGGCAAAGTCAGTTTCAGGAAAGAGCCTTGCAGGCCGATTTTTTCAATACCACCTTGTGCGATAACTTCCTTGTGGTCCATATCAAACAGTTTGTATTTGATGGACGAGCTACCGCAATTCAAAACTAAGACTTTCATTTTTTATATATCAGATTTAATGGTTATTTTTTTGCTCC
This sequence comes from uncultured Bacteroides sp., assembly GCA_947071285.1. Taxonomy (GTDB): domain Bacteria; phylum Bacteroidota; class Bacteroidia; order Bacteroidales; family Bacteroidaceae; genus Bacteroides. The sequence goes on from CAMTFK010000195.1 coordinate 7,560, forward strand.
AATGGCTTGGTTAGCAGTAATGGCAATCATGCGATAAATGTCTTCGATGGAACAACCGCGAGAAAGGTCGTTCACCGGACGGGCAATACCCTGCAAAATCGGGCCTACCGCATCGGCATGACCTAAACGTTGCACCAGTTTATAAGAAATGTTACCTACTTCAAGGCTCGGCACAATCAGTACATTTGCATTACCTGCAATAGCAGAACCCGGTGCTTTGCTGGCTCCTACTTCCGGCACCAATGCGGCGTCAGCCTGCAACTCACCGTCGATAGCCAAGTCCGGATCCATTTCCTTAGCAATTCTCAAAGCCTCAACAACTTTATCCACAACTTCATGTTTAGCAGAGCCTTTTGTTGAGAAGCTGAGCATTGCCACTTTAGGGTCCATGCCTACCACAGCTTTAGCTGTACGAGCCGTGCAAACAGCAATCTGAGCCAATTGTTCCGCATCAGGAACCGGAGTAACAGCAACGTCACCCATTACCAAAATACCGTTCTTTCCATATTCGGGTGCATGTGTCAATAGCAACATTGCGCCGGATACACAAGTGATGCCCGGAGTAGTCTTAATGATTTGCAAAGCCGGACGAAGCACATCGCCTGTCGTGTTGCGTGCACCAGCCAACTGACCGTCAGCATCGCCATTCTTAATAATCAGACAGCCCAGGTAAAGCGGATTAACCACCAGCTTACGGGCTTCTTCAATAGTCATGCCCTTCTTCTTGCGGAGTTCACACAGCAATTGTGCATACTCTTCTTTCTTCGGATGATTTTCCGGATCGATGATTGTAGCCTTGCTGATGTTTCCAAGTCCCCATTCTGTTGCACAAGCATTGATTTCATCCGGATTACCCAGAAGAATCAGGTCAGCAACTCCATCTGTCAAAATTTGATTGGCAGCTTTCAAAGTACGTTCTTCCGTACCTTCGGGAAGAACAATACGTTGGCGGTCGGCTTTCGCGCGCTCAACGATTTCATTAATTA
>CAMTFK010000196.1 GCA_947071285.1 uncultured Bacteroides sp.
GAGATCTGCGCATGTCTCGTGGGCTCGGAGATGTGTATAAGAGACAGTTTTCATAGAAGTCCCGGGACGCTTTTTTTATATATCTAAAGATTACTTCTTGAGGTCAAACAGATAAGTCATTTTCACTACTATGGCGCCATGTGCCGAACGAGAGAAATAGTCTTTCTTGGTGCTCTTATAAAAGTCGGATAAAGCGTAGTAGTATCTGCCTTCTACAAGGAAATTTCCGGCTTTGGTGCGTAATTCTAATCCTGCTCCTCCTGTGATACCATAGTCGAATTTGTTTTCCACATCTTTATCATGTTGTTCCGTAGTGGCATTGGTCACACTTTCCCATGCATCATTTTTTGTTCGCGTATCACTGATGAAGAATCCTACTTGCGGACCTGCATGGATGAAAAATTGTACTCCCCGGTCCCTGCCGAATGCCAGATGCGCTAAGAGAGGTATTTCTACATAATTCATCTTGCGTGTATATTGCAATTCGGGGAAATCTTCATAAAATTCATCCCAACCATGCTGAGAGAAGTTCAACTCAACTTGTGCACCGCAAATCATACTGAAATATTTCTCCGAAATATAGCGCGCTGTCAAACCACCATTAATACCCATCAGGTTTTTCTGCCGGACGGTAGGGGAGAAGCTGACGCTATTGAGGTTGATGCCGCCATTGATGCCTATTGCAAAGTTCTGGCGTTGCTCGCCTATTTGTGCATGGCCAGGCAATGCCCATACAGTAAGTAGCAGGGCGGCTCCTATGATGTTTTTTATCTTCATTGTCTTGGGGTTTAAAAACTTCTGTTATCAATCATAATCCAACTTTACCAACTCGTAGTTTTTGGTGAAGCGCACAAAGAATACCTTCTTATTGATGAGTCCCCCCCAATTGTTTACGCGTTGGAACTTGAATCCGGTTTGGATAGGCGTCAAATCCATGTGTTGCATATTCTTCTCCAACTCAGAGCCATAGCGTGACAGGCCTTTGAGGAAGAAATAACCCGTATCGAAGCCCAGCATTCCAAATTTCGGATAACGTTCTTCCATATCCTTGCCATACCATCTGCGATAACTCTTAGTGAAATTTATAGCTGCAGGCAGCAGATTGTTGGTGTAGAATGATGAATAGAAATAGGTGTCTAATTCAAAAAATGCCTCCAAATGATCTTTGGTGTAAGTCTGCCATTCCGGATAACCGAACAAATGGATGTTACTTTCCGGATTATCGCGAACCAATAAAGTCAGTTGGGGAAGTATCTTTATCAGGGTCACATTACTTCCTGATGTAGGAATGAATATATTTTCCCGGTCGGCACGCAGCACTGTTTTCAGAGACTCCACCGTTGCGTCTTCTTTCAAAGATTTCATAGGGATGGAACGGTTTTTCAGTTCATCTTTCAGCCCTTTGATGAATTCGGCTTTATCCTTTGTGCCTGTGCTGGCTTCTATGAAGATGACGTTGGCATTCGGGAATTGGCGGACAAAGTGGTCATACACTTCGGAGTAAAGGTATGACTGAGGAGTGTTAATCTGATAAATAGCCGGATTACGGAATACGCTGTTGTCCTTTGATGTGAACGGTATCACCAGGCGGATATCATTCTTCTGGGCAAAATCTGCCAAAGGTTTGATATGCTGTTGATGTAGCGGACCGAAAATAATATCCATATCTTTCATTTCCTTTTTGGAGAGGATGCTATTCAGGGAAGTACTTTCGGAACCGGAATTGTAAGTGTATAAATCAACGGAAACTCCGCTACGCTTCAAGCTATCTACAGCCATGAGGAAACCTTCGTAATATTCCACCATACGTGCCGCATCATTCTTGGGTACATCCAGGAAAGGCAGGATAATAGCAGCTTTGATTGTACTGAAACGCTCTGTCATCTTTTGGTTCTCACTGAACAATTCGCTGTTGCTTGGAGCTACCTGTGGCTGAGTAGTGGTTTCTACTTGTGCGGTAGGGAAGGGGATACAAAGGAATGTACCTTTTTTTATTTTGTTTTCACCTTTAAGTTCAGGGTTGGCAACTATTAGTTCGGCCTCTGAAATACCATATTCGCGGCTGATGCTGTATACGGTTTCTTTCCGTTTCACTTTATGCATCTCCTTGCAACGAGATTGCACAGGACCCTGAATGGGGGGGATAACAGATTCTGTTACCGTTTCCGTAGTGACTGTACCAGCTTCGTCGGCAGAAGGAATGCGTATTACCTGACCGATGCGGAAGTTCTCCGCACTAAGTCCGGGGTTGGCATCGCAAATCGCCTTGGCCGATACACCGTATTTGACGGTTAGCCGATAGAGGGTTTCTCCTTGTGCTATGGTATGGAAAGTTTCTGTCTGAGTATTGGCGGCTGTACGTGGAATGCGAAGTGTACGCCCCACGAAGATTTTTTCGTCGCTTCCTGGATTCAGTTTTACGATGTCCGATTGTGTGACACCGTACATACTGGATATAGAATAAAGGCTTTGCCCTTTTTCAATGGTATGCAAAAAATATGACTGGTTCTCTTGTGCAAATGCACCGAAACTGCATGCACCGGCAAGCAGTAAGGAGCAGAAAATCCGGTTAATCGTTCTCATTCGATATCGTTGGTTTATGTTTACAATTTCCCAAAGTAGCTGCAAAGGTAAGAATTTTGCCTAAAATTAACGAACGGAATGAGTTAAGAAATAATATTGTGCATTTTAAAACTGAAAATTCTTGTGTATACGCTGATATTCGCTTGGAAACCGTTATTTTTGCAGGTATTATGCGATGCGGATTGTTTTTATATATCGGTTGTGTGGCGATGCTGCTGCTCGGATATTTACCGGTGTGGGCTGGCGGGGGAAAGACAGTGCTGTTGGATATGTCTCCCGTGGCAATCTTGCTTTCTGAAAATGGGGCGATGCCCGAGGAAAGCGTTTCCGTTTATCCGGGTGATATGTACACCGGTGCCGCTCCCCTTGAATTCCGTTTTCTGTGGAAAGAACCTGCGGAGTCCGAAGACTCATCGGATGAAACCGCCGATTATCGTTATGAATGGAATTTCTCCCGTGATGCCGCTTTCAACGATATTTTCCTGACACGTTTCGATGCTGAGACTATTTATAGTTTCCAAGAATCCGGCGTGTTCTATGTGCGCCTGATTACAACGGATACAGAGACGGGGCAAACTGATTCTTCCGATGCTTTCATAATTCGCATTGCTGAATCGGAGCTTAAAGTGCCGAATGCTTTCTCTCCCAATGGAGACGGGGTAAATGATGTGTTTCGTGTAAAGCATAAATCGCTGGTTCGCTTCAATGCATATGTCTTCAACCGTTGGGGGCAAGAACTTTATCGCTGGGGCTTGCAGAACATAGATGCCGGATGGGATGGAACGGCTCATGGGAAAAGTGTTCCTGAGGGCGTTTATTTCATAGTAGTGGAAGCGGAAGGAGCGGATGGAGTTAATTATAAGATTAAAAGTGATATTAATATATTAAGATAAATGACAGAAGAAACAGAATACATCAATGTATATGGTGCGCGCGTGCACAATCTGAAAAATATCGATGCTGAAATTCCCCGTAACAGTCTTACTGTGATTACGGGCCTGAGTGGAAGCGGCAAGTCATCCTTGGCGTTCGACACGCTTTTTGCTGAGGGACAGCGTCGCTATATCGAGACTTTTTCTGCGTACGCCCGCAACTTCCTGGGAAATCTGGAGCGTCCTGATGTTGATAAGATTACAGGATTGAGTCCGGTTATTTCCATTGAACAGAAGACGACGAATAAGAACCCCCGTTCTACGGTAGGTACGACGACGGAAATTTACGACTATTTGCGTCTGCTTTATGCTCGTGCCGGTGTGGCATACTCTTATCTTTCGGGTGAGAAAATGGTGAAATACACCGAAGAGCAAATTCTCGATCTTATTCTGAAAGATTATAAAGGCAAGAAGATTTATATCCTTGCTCCGTTGGTGCGTACCCGTAAAGGACACTATAAGGAACTGTTCGAACAAGTCCGGAAGAAAGGATATCTTTATGTTCGTGTAGACGGCGAGGTGCGCGAGGCACTGCCCGGCATGAAATTGGACCGTTATAAGAATCATGACATCGAAGTTGTTATCGATAAACTGGTTGTGACGGATAAGGATGATGTCCGCTTGAAAAACAGTGTGGCTACTGCTATGCTGCAAGGAGATGGCCTGCTGATGATACTCGATTTGCAATTTGAAAGTGTACGTCATTACAGTAAACGGTTGATGTGTCCCGTCACCGGATTGTCCTATCGCGAACCGGCGCCCCACAACTTCTCATTCAATTCTCCGCAAGGTGCGTGCCCCAAGTGTAAGGGGTTGGGAGTTGTCAATCAGATTGATGTGGAGAAAGTCATCCCCGACCGGGAACTTTCCATCTATGAAGGTGCTGTCGTTCCGTTAGGCAAATATAAAAACAGTATGATCTTCTGGCAGATAGCTGCTTTATTGGAAAAATATGAGGCTACGTTGAAAACTCCTGTAAAGGAACTGCCGGATGAAGCTATTGATGAAATCCTTTATGGTTCGGATGAACGCATTAAAATAAAGAGTTCCCTTATCGGAACTTCATCCGATTACTTTGTAACGTTTGAGGGTGTGGTGAAATACATTCAGATGTTGCAGGAGAAAGATGCTTCCGCCACGGCGCAGAAGTGGGCGGAACAGTTTGCTAAAACTGCGGTTTGTCCGGAATGTAAGGGAGCAAGGTTGAATAAAGAAGCTTTGAATTTCCGCATCCATGATAAGAATATTTACGAACTATCCTGCATGGACATCAATGAACTTTATGATTGGTTGATGAATGTGGATGAACATCTTGATAATAAGCAACAGCAGATTGCAGCCGAGATACTCAAGGAAATCCGTACCCGCCTGAAATTCCTTTTGGATGTCGGATTGGACTATCTGGCTCTCGACCGTGGCTCTGTAACCCTTTCCGGTGGTGAGAGCCAGCGTATCCGCCTGGCTACGCAAATCGGTTCGCAACTAGTGAATGTGCTCTACATTCTCGATGAGCCGAGTATAGGTTTGCACCAGCGGGATAACCAGCGGCTTATCCACTCTCTGAAAGAATTGAGAGACATAGGCAACTCCGTTATCGTTGTGGAGCATGACAAGGATATGATGATGGCGGCTGACTATGTGATAGATATGGGGCCAAAAGCCGGTCGCCTGGGCGGTGAAGTCGTCTTCTCCGGAACTCCGGATGAGATGCTGAAAACGCATACGCTGACTTCGCAGTACCTCAATGGTGAGCGTGAGATTGAAATACCTGCCAAACGGCGTGAAGGTAATGGACATAGTCTGTGGCTTCGTGGTGCACGCGGCAATAATCTGAAAGGAGTGGATGTAGAGTTCCCTCTGGGCAAGCTGATTTGTGTGACTGGTGTATCCGGCAGTGGAAAATCTACGCTTATCAACGAGACGTTGCAGCCTATTCTTTCGCAGAAATTCTACCGCTCGCTTCAAGATCCTTTGGAATATGATAGTATCGAAGGACTGGAGAATATTGATAAAGTGGTGAATGTAGACCAGTCTCCGTTGGGACGTACGCCACGTTCTAACCCGGCAACATATACGGGAGTTTTCTCTGATATCCGTAATTTGTTTGTAGGGTTGCCGGAAGCTAAGATACGCGGCTATAAACCGGGCCGTTTTTCTTTCAATGTCAGTGGCGGACGCTGTGAAGCCTGTCAGGGTAACGGTTACAAAACCATTGAAATGAACTTCCTGCCGGATGTGTATGTACCCTGTGAGGTATGTCATGGCAAACGCTATAACCGCGAAACATTGGAAGTGCGTTTCAAAGGAAAATCTATTGCCGATGTGCTGGATATGACTATCAACCGTGCCGTAGAATTCTTTGAAAACGTACCGCAAATCCTGAATAAGATTAAAGTGATACAGGAGGTCGGTTTGGGATATATCAAATTGGGACAATCTTCTACCACGCTCTCCGGTGGCGAAAGCCAACGCGTGAAGCTGGCGACCGAACTTTCTAAACGAGACACGGGCAAGACGCTTTATATCCTCGATGAGCCTACCACCGGACTTCACTTCGAAGATATCCGTGTACTGATGAATGTACTTAATAAATTAGTGGATAAAGGCAATACGGTTATTGTCATCGAGCATAATCTTGATGTCATCAAAATGGCGGATTACATCATTGATATGGGACCTGACGGTGGTAAGGGTGGGGGGCAACTCCTTAGCTTCGGTACACCGGAAGAAGTGGCGAAAAGCAAGAAAGGATATACTCCTAAATTCCTGAAAGAAGAATTGAAAGGATAAATTATGAAAATCAATAAAACGAATGCAGCGAGGCTTTTAGATAAAGCCAAAATCGCATACGAACTGATTCCCTATGAAGTGGATGAAAACGATTTAAGCGCCATTCATGTGGCGGACAGTTTGGGTGAGAATATCGAACAGGTATTCAAAACCCTTGTCCTGCATGGCGACAAGAACGGTTATTTCGTGTGTGTCATTCCCGGTGAGCATGAAGTGGATTTAAAACTGGCGGCTAAAGCTTCCGGCAACAAGAAATGCGACCTTATCCCGATGAAAGAACTGCTTCCCCTGACGGGATATATTCGTGGCGGATGTACGCCTATCGGCATGAAGAAGCCTTTCCCTACTTATATTCATGAGTCCTGCTTGAACTATCCATCTATTTATATAAGTGCCGGTCAGCGTGGATTGCAGCTAAAACTTGATCCAAATGATTTAATTAAGGAGGTTCATGCTGAAGTTTGTGCTCTTTTTCATGACTAATTTTACTTTTTTACACGATATTTCAGCAAAATGTATATATTTGCATTTAATAAACAAAAATCAATCTAATTACTAATTTAAAAACTTATATCTATGTTCAAGAATCATCCTAAAGGTCTGTTGGCGGCTGCTATCTCCAATATGGGCGAACGGTTCGGCTACTACATTATGAACGCCGTGCTGGTATTGTTCCTCTGCTCCAAGTTCGGCCTGAGTGACGAAACCAGTTCCATTATCTATTCGGTTTTCTATTGCGGAATCTACGTACTAAGCCTGGTGGGCGGTATCATTGCCGACAAGACACAAAACTATAAAGGAACTATCATGTCAGGACTGATAGTGATGTCGTTGGGCTACGTCATTCTGTCAATTCCCGTCTTGTCCACAGCCGATAATATTGATTGGTTGCTTCCTTTGACGTGTGTCTCCCTGTTTTTCATTGCTTTCGGTAATGGACTTTTCAAGGGAAATCTGCAAGCTATTGTAGGTCAGATGTATGACAATCTGGAAAAAGAAGCTGAGAAAAAAGGACCCGAAGCGCTGAAATTGGCTAAGAGCCGTCGTGATTCAGGCTTCCAGATTTTCTATGTATTTATCAATATCGGTGGTCTGATTGCACCTTTTGTTGCTCCTATGCTCAGAGAATGGTGGCTGAAAGTTCACAGCATGATGTACAATGCCGATCTACCTGCATTGTGCCATCAGTATATTAAGGAAGGCGCCAATATGGCTTCCGACAATCTCTCTAATCTGAATGAACTGGTTGCTAAAGTGGGTGGTACGGTGACAAGTGATTTGGCTCCGTTCTGTACGCAGTATCTTGACGTGTTTAATACAGGTATCCACTATTCATTCATAGCTTCGGTAGTAGCTATGCTCATTTCTCTCTTTATTTTTATTGCCTGCAGGAAAGTATTCCCTACACCGGGTAAGAAAGAGAAGCAAGAATCGGTGGGTTATACTGCTGAAGAGAAAGCTGCTATGGCAAAGGAGATAAAACAACGTCTGTATGCATTGTTTGCAGTATTGGGTATCGTAATTTTCTTCTGGTTCTCGTTCCATCAGAACGGACAATCGCTTTCACTCTTTGCCCGCGACTTTGTAGTAACCGATAGTATTGCGCCCGAAATCTGGCAAGCTGTGAATCCGTTCTTTGTAATCGTACTTACTCCGCTCATTATGCTCTTCTTTGGTTCGCTTGCCCGTCGTGGTCAGCAGATTTCCACCCCTAAGAAGATTGCTATCGGTATGGGTATTGCAGGACTTGCTTTCTTGTTCCTTACTATTTATTCAGCAATGCAAGGCTATCCTTCAGGTACCGAGTTCAAGGCGATGGCGGACTCTGCTAAAGCCGGACTGAAAGCCGGACCGTGGGTATTGATTGTGGTTTATTTCTTCTTGACTGTAGCCGAACTTTTCATTTCACCGCTTGGTCTTTCATTTGTTTCCAAGGTAGCTCCTAAGCATATTCAGGGCTTGTGTCAAGGCTTGTGGTTGGGTGCAACGGCGATAGGTAACCTCTTCTTGTTCCTGGGTCCTATGATGTATAATAAGATTCCTATCTGGCAGTGCTGGACTGTGTTCTTTGTTATTTGCCTTGTCTCAATGGGTGTCATGTTTGCTATGGTGAAGTGGCTGGAAAGAGTAACGAAATAATTAAAAATTAGAAATTAAAAATTAAAGGCTGCGCAGTTCAAAAGAGAACATTGCGCAGCCTTTAATTTTTAATTGATTTCCATCCCCATT
>CAMTFK010000197.1 GCA_947071285.1 uncultured Bacteroides sp.
AACAACCATTTAAATATAAAAAAAGGAGAGGTGCCTTAGTTTTGACACATCTCCCCTTATTTATTTAAGAAATCACGTATTACTTTTCCGGTGTCTGTTCCAGCGTAGCAACTAAGAAGTCATAGAACTTAGAAACTGTAGGAATCAATGCACGTTCATCCGGTGAGTGCGGAGAGCGCAATGTAGGTCCGAAAGAAATCATATCCAATCCCGGACAATTAGCACCAATAATGCCACATTCCAAACCTGCGTGAATCACCTTCACTGCCGGTTCTACTCCGAATTGTTTCTGGTAGGAAAGCTTCATAGCGTGCAGAATGGGAGAATCCACATTGGGTTGCCAACCGGAATAACCTCCGCTCAGTTCCACCTTCATGCCTGCCATAGCAAAACAAGCCGTCAGACTGTCGGCCAGGAACTCTTTCATCGTATCGCAAGAGCTGCGAGCCAGAATACGAACTTCCGCCTTGCCCTCACCTATTATAACAATGGCCAAATTAGAAGATGTTTCCACTGTATCGGGCACAGTAGGAATCATACGCATCACACCATCCTGACAAGCCATCAGCACACTAATCATATTATCTTGAATTTCTACAGGCACAATATACGCCGGCAGGTCAACCGGTTCTATCGTCAGTGTAATGCCACTTTCAATAGGAGCATATTCCGCATTAATCTGCGCTTCATATTCCTTGATATAATCTTCCAGTCCTTCTGTATCCTCAGGATTGAACACCAATACGGTATGCGCTTCACGAGGAATAGCATTGCGCATATTTCCACCCTCAAATCCAGCCAACTGAGAATCAAACTCTATCAGAACATCGTGCACTACGCGAGCCAGCAACTTATTGGCGTTTCCGCGTCCCTGGTTGATTTCCAAACCGGAATGTCCGCCACGCAAGCCTTTCAGCGTAATCTTACGGGCTACGAAATCAGCCGGAGCTGTCTCTTCCTGATACTCCAACGTAGCTGTCAGGTCGATGCCACCGGCACAGCCGATATACAGCTCGCCTTCATCTTCCGAGTCCAGATTCAGCAGGATTTCACCTTTCAGCGTTCCGGGCTTCAAGCCGAAAGCACCATACATACCAGTCTCTTCATCCTTCGTAATCAAGGCTTCCAACGGTCCGTGCTTCAAGCTGTTATCTTCAAGCACCGCCATGATGGCTGCAACGCCCAGACCATTATCGGCACCCAGCGTTGTACCCCGGGCTTTCACCCAGTCACCATCCACATAGGTTTCAATAGGGTCTTTTGTAAAATCGTGAACAGTATCATTGTTCTTCTGTGGCACCATATCCATGTGCGCCTGAAGAATGACGCCTTTGCGGTTTTCCATACCCGGAGTAGCAGCTTTACGAATGATAACATTGCCTACTTCATCGACAAATGATTCTAAACCTAAACCTTTTCCAAAGTTAACAAGAAACTCGGTTATCTTCTCCATGTGTCCGGACGGACGGGGAATTTGAGTCAGCGAATAGAAATGCTTCCACACATTTTGTGGAGCTAATTGCAAGATTGTACTCATAACGTTTAAAAAGTTAGTTTTCGCAAATATACATTTTTATTCTCAAACTATGCAAGAAAGTATTTTTTTCCTGCGAAAAACTAATATCACGATGCCTACGAACTAACATCGCGGTGCCTATAAACTAATATTTTTCTTGCATAAAACTATTCATACCATAACTGCGTTTCTTTCCTACAACATCTGTTGTAAGAAAGAAACATAACTATTGAAAGAAACTATCACAACTGTTGTATGAAAAGTTTTATGCAAGAAAAATATTAGTTTATAGGCACTGAGAGATTAGTTCTTAGGCGCTACAAGATTAGTTTATTTCGAACGGTTCACCAACGAGAGATGCAGCGATCCATAGACGCCCAGCAGAATGACCAGCAGCGTCTGTATGCCGTGCACTATCAAAGCAAAGACGCCCGCATCGGTAGCGTTGACGCCATATAACATCATCATAGTGATGACGGCAAAGTGCCAGGAACCTGCCCCATTGGGTGTAGGAACAATAACCGCAAAGGTTCCGCCCACAAACATCACCAACCCTGCCAGAAAACTGAGATGCGCAGTAAAGGAGAAGCAATAGAAAGTTATGTAGAAGTGGTAGAAATAACATCCCCATATTAATAAGGTGTAAAGAATGAAAAGGGGAATATTCTTCACGCTCTTCAACGACATCACGCCTTCCCACACATTGAGTACCACGCCTTTCACTTTTTCAAAGAAAGAAAGCATACGCAGAAGAAAATAAAGCAACACCAACACACCGATGACACTGAAAAGAGCAACGTAAAACCAGGGGGACGTCACCAAGTGCACCAAAGAAGGGATTTTTGTTCCCGTTTCTTCAAAGAAACGAAGAAAAACAGGCATCTGCATCAGAAAAGTGACGCCGGTGATAAGAAGGATGGTAAGCGTATCTATCAAGCGTTCCGTCACCACCGTACCAAGCGATTTGGCAAAAGAAACATCATCGTACTTGGCCAACACTCCGCAACGGGAAACCTCGCCTACACGGGGCAAAACAAGATTAGCAGCATAAGAAACAAAAATGGCATCCACACAATCACCCGTCTTGGGATAGGCGCCCAGTGGTGCAAGTGTTTGCTTCCACCGCCAGCCACGGAACACGTGGCTCATCACACCGAAAAACAACGAAAACAACATCCAACCCCAGTTCGTGCCATGTAAGAGGACTTCCTTGGCACGTGTAAAGTCAAAATCGCGATACACCCAATAAAGAATAAAACCGCCCAAAGCGACCGGCAAAAGGATCTTCAGTGTCTTTTTTAATAGTTTATTCATGCAGAATTCGTTATTCTTCGTCGAAAAGGATTACCTTTGCGAGTTGCAAAGATAGTGCAAACCGAGGGCAGTACAAAAGAAGCGTGCTTATTTTTAATGCCGAGGTGCAGCCTATCTTCGCGAAGCAAAGATAGTGCAAAGATTGTTCAAAAGTAACGATTTAGTTGATAAATGAGATTAGTAAAGCCTAAAAAGTTTCTCGGCCAACACTTCCTGAAAGACCTGAAAGTGGCGCAGGACATAGCCGATACAGTGGATGCATGTCCCGGACTTCCCATATTGGAAGTAGGTCCGGGTATGGGTGTATTGACCCAGTTTCTGGTGAAGAAAGAGCGCCCGGTGAAGGTGGTGGAACTGGATTATGAGTCCGTAGCTTATCTGCGTGAGGAATATCCGTCGCTGGAAGACAATATCATCGAGGACGACTTCCTGAAGATGAACCTGCAACGTCTGTTTGGCGGCCAGCCGTTTGTGCTGACGGGAAACTATCCTTATAACATATCCAGCCAAATCTTTTTCAAAATGCTGGACAACAAGGAGCTGATACCTTGTTGCACCGGTATGATACAGAAAGAAGTGGCCGAACGCATTGCTGCCGGACCGGGTAGTAAGACGTACGGTATTCTGAGCATATTGATACAGGCGTGGTATCGCGTGGAATATCTTTTCACCGTGCACGAACATGTGTTCAATCCGCCGCCAAAGGTGAAAAGCGCCGTCATCCGCATGACGCGAAACGAAACAAAAGACTTGGGTTGCGATGAAAAGTTATTCAAACAAGTGGTGAAAACCACTTTCAACCAACGACGCAAGACGCTGCGAAACTCAATAAAACCGATACTTGGCAAGGATTGCCCGCTGACGGAAGATATTTTGTTCAACAAGCGGCCGGAGCAACTATCCGTACAGGAGTTTATCAGCTTGACCAACCGGGTGGAACAGGCGTTAAAAGAGATGAATTAGCTACGAGCGACAAGCTACGAGCTACAAGTGACAGATTTATGGTTTACAGTTATATTGTTATAAGTTGCGAGTATGCCGCACAGCCCTTGTAGCTTGTAGCTAAAAACTAATTAATTATGGACGAAGCATACATTGACAACGTCAAAAACCTCATAGAGCAGAAAGACGCCGAGAACGTCAGATCGCTCCTTATAGACCTGCATCCTGCGGATATCGCCGAACTCTGTAACGATTTGAGTCCGGAGGAAGCCCGTTTCGTATATCGCTTGCTGGACAATGAAACCGCAGCAGACGTATTGATGGAGATGGATGAGGACGTCCGTAAGGAATTCCTCGAGATACTCCCGTCGGAAACCATTGCCAAGCGCTTTGTGGACTACATGGATACGGACGACGCCGTAGACCTGATGCGCGAGCTGGATGAAGAGAAGCAGGGAGAAATCCTCTCACATATTGAAGACATTGAGCAGGCAGGAGACATCGTAGACCTGTTGAAGTATGACGAAGACACCGCCGGCGGTTTGATGGGTACTGAAATGGTAGTCGTAAACGAGAACTGGAGTATGCCGGAGTGCTTGAAAGAGATGCGCCAACAGGCCGAACAGTTGGATGAAATCTACTACGTCTACGTCATTGACGACGAGAACCGCCTGCAAGGCGTATTCCCGTTGAAGAAGATGATTACCTCCCCTTCCGTATCGAAAGTGAAGCACGTGATGCGGAAAGACCCGATTTCGGTGCATGTGGACACTCCTGTTGAAGACGTGGTGCAGACCATCGAAAAATATGACCTTGTATCCGTTCCCGTTGTCGACAGCATCGGACGACTCGTGGGACAAATCACCGTAGACGACGTGATGGACGAAGTGCGTGAGCAATCGGAACGCGACTACCAGTTGGCATCCGGTTTGTCACAGGACGTAGAAACAGATGACAATGTGATGCGCCAGACCAGTGCCCGCCTGCCGTGGCTGATTATCGGCATGCTGGGCGGTATAGGCAATTCCATGATTCTGGGAAACTTCGACGCAACCTTCGCCGCCCATCCCGAAATGGCGCTTTACATCCCGCTAATCGGCGGTACGGGCGGAAACGTGGGAACACAGTCTTCGGCCATCATCGTGCAAGGCCTTGCCAACAATTCGCTGGATGCCAAGGACATTTTCAAGCAAATCACCAAAGAATCCGTGGTAGCCCTCATCAATGCCACCATCATTTCTTTAGTAGTATATATCTATAATTTTGTCCGGTTCGGCGCCACCGCCACCGTCACCTATTCTGTTTCCATCAGCCTGTTCGCTGTAGTGATGTTCGCATCTATCTTCGGCACACTGGTTCCTATGACACTGGAAAAGTTGAAGGTAGACCCTGCCATCGCCACCGGGCCGTTTATAGCGATTACCAACGACATTATAGGCATGATGTTGTACATGGGAATCACCGTACTTCTATCCTAAATGAAGAAAAATAAAAAAAAACTGATGAAAAAAGTATGAAGTAATCGTTTTATTTCATTAATTTGTGACCTAATGTAACCCGAACGGGTAAAACCGTTTCTTAAAATGTATCTACAATGATGGACACTCATGACACTAATCTCCCCGAAAAGGCGGTAGAATTAGAAGAAGACAAGAAAGCAGCAGAGGTTTCCGAACCGGCTCTGATGGAAACTCCGGCTGAAGAAGCTACACAGGAAGAGAAACCGGTGGAAGCTACGCAGGAAGAAAAGCCGGTAGAAACCACACAAAAACTAAGTAAGGAAGAAATCCTTGCCAAGTTGAAAGAAATCTCCGCAGAGGTGGAAAATGCCGGAAAGCAAGAGATAGACAGTCTGAAACAGGCTTTCTATAAACTGCACAATGCCGAACAGGAAGCGGCAAAGAAGCTTTTCATTGAAAACGGAGGAGCAGCCGAGAATTTCGTTCCGGTAGCAGACGCCGTAGAAGAGGAGTTCAAGAATATCATGTCCGTCATTAAAGAAAAAAGAGGTGCATTGTCAGCCGAACAAGAACAACAGAAAGAGCTGAACCTGCAAATCAAACTTTCCATAATTGAGGAACTGAAAGAACTGGTAGAGTCGCCCGACGATGCCAACAAATCCTATACCGAATTCAAGAAACTACAGCAACAATGGAACGAGGTTAAACTCATTCCGCAGGCCAAAATCAACGAGCTGTGGAAGAGCTATCAACTCTATGTGGAGAAGTTCTACGACTTGTTGAAGCTGAACAATGAATTCCGTGAATACGACTTCAAGAAAAACCTGGAGATAAAGACACACTTATGCGAAGCTGCCGAGAAACTGGCAGACGAACAGGATGTTGTGTCGGCTTTCCATCAGCTACAGAAGCTACACCAGGAATTCCGCGATACGGGTCCTGTTGCCAAAGAACTGCGTGACGAGGTATGGAACCGTTTCAAAGCAGCCTCCACCGCTGTCAACCGCCGCCATCAGCAACACTTCGAATCGCTGAAAGAAGTAGAGCAACATAACCTCGACCAGAAAACAGTGATTTGCGAAATCATCGAGGCCATAGACTACAGCGAGTTGACCAACTTTGCAGGCTGGGACAACAAGACACAGGAAATCATCGCCCTGCAAAACAAGTGGAAAACCATCGGTTTTGCACCGCAGAAGATGAACGTGAAGATATTCGAGCGTTTCCGCAAGGCATGTGACGAGTTCTTCCGCAAAAAAGGCGAATTCTTCAAGTCTCTGAAAGAGGGAATGAACGTCAATCTGGACAAGAAACGCGCCCTGTGTGAAAAGGCTGAAGCATTGAAAGACAGTACCGACTGGAAAGCAACCGCCGACGAACTCACCAAACTGCAAAAAGAATGGAAGACTATTGGTCCGGTGGCCAAGAAATACTCCGATGCGATATGGAAACGCTTCATCTCGGCTTGCGACTACTTCTTTGAGCAGAAGGGTAAGGCTACGTCTTCTCAACGCTCTGTTGAAGTTGAAAACCTGAACAAGAAGAAAGAAATCATCGAAAAGCTTACTGCCATCGATGAAAATATGGATACGGATGAAGCGACCCAGATGGTACGCGAACTGATGAAAGAGTGGAACAACATCGGCCATGTGCCTTTCAAAGAGAAAGACCGCTTATACAAGCAGTATCACGGGCAGGTGGATAAATTGTTCGCCCACTTCAACATCAGCGCAGCCAGCAAGAAGTTGAACAACTTCAAATCGAACATCAACAGTATTCAGGAAGGTAGCCCCCAGGCTCTTTATCGTGAACGCGAGAAGTTGGTTCGTGCGGCAGACGCCATGAAGAACGAGTTGCAGACGTATGAAAACAATCTCGGCTTCCTGACTACTTCTTCAAAGAAAGGCAACAGCCTGTTGACAGAGTTGAATCGTAAAGTAGAAAAGCTGAAAGCTGACATTGAGCTGGTAAAAGAAAAAATTAAGGTTATCGATGAATCCATCCGTAGCACCGAATAATTTTTAAGCTTACATACAAGTATAAAAAAGGCTGTCTCAGAAATTTGAGACAGCCTTTTCATTTCATTTCTATATTAATGGTGGAACAGGCGAATACCTGTAAATGCCATAGCAATGCCATATTTATCACAAGTTTCAATTACATTGTCATCGCGTACAGAACCGCCTGCTTGTGCAATGTAGTCTACACCTGTTTTATGTGCCCGTTCTATATTATCTCCAAACGGGAAGAAAGCATCCGAGCCCAAAGACACACCTTTCAGCGTATCCAGCCATGCACGTTTTTCTTCACGGGTCAGCACTTCCGGCTTTTCTGCAAAGAACTGTTGCCAAACGCCATCTGCCAAAACATCTTCATGGTCGTCACTGATGTAAATGTCAATGGTATTATCACGGTCGGCACGACGAATTTTCTCTATCCAAGGCAAGTTCAACACTTTCGGGTGCTGGCGAAGATACCAGATGTCAGCCTTGTTTCCAGCCAAACGGGTACAGTGGATACGACTCTGTTGACCTGCTCCTATGCCGATGGCCTGTCCGTCCTTCACATAGCAAACGGAGTTTGACTGTGTATACTTCAAAGTAATCAGTGCTATCATTAAATCACGCTTTGCAGCATCCGGGAAGTTCTTGTTCCGGGTAGGAATATTAGCAAACAGCTCGTCGCTATTCAACTTAATCTCATTGCGTCCCTGTTCGAAAGTAATTCCAAATACATCTTTGCGTTCAATCGGAGCGGGTTTATAGTCCAGATTCATTTTAATCACATTATAAGTACCCTTACGCTTATTTTTCAGAATTTCGAGCGCTTCATCAGTATAGCCCGGAGCAATGACACCGTCCGACACTTCACGATTGATGAAACGGGCGGTTGCTTCGTCACACACATCACTCAAAGCGATGAAGTCTCCATAAGATGACATACGGTCGGCACCACGAGCACGTACATAGGCATTTGCCAACGGAGAAAGTGGCAGGTCGTCAGCAAAATAAATCTTTTTCATTACCTCGTCAAGTTCCAGACCGATAGCTGCACCTGCCGGACTGACATGTTTGAATGAAGTTGCTGCCGGCATACCGGTAGCCTCTTTCAGTTCTTTCACTAACTGCCATCCGTTCAATGCATCCATAAAGTTGATGTATCCCGGACGTCCGTTCAGGACTTCGATAGGCAGTTCCCCCTCCTGCATAAAGATGCGGGCCGGCTTCTGATTAGGGTTACAGCCGTACTTGAGTTCTAACTCTTTTG
>CAMTFK010000198.1 GCA_947071285.1 uncultured Bacteroides sp.
GTAAAGCCCACAGCCTTTAGGCGAGGACTTGAAACGTAAAGCCCGACCGTCCCACAGGAACGCCCAAAAGAAAAAGAATCCCCCGAACATTCATCCGGGGGACATCCAAGCCGTCACATCAATTATAATACAGATTCAGATCATCCGTGCCAATCTCCTTTCCGTCCCGGAAAACAAGGCGTAAATCAATCCTCTCTCTGTTTTCATTGCCACAAAGATAGACATACCGGCCAACATACGCATCATACTTATCAATCAGTTCTAACGGTATGACCGGCATGGGAAAAGGATACACCTATATTGCATATAGCGGAAAATTTGTAAGATTACCCTGTACTTTATAAGGCAACATAGAAAATCTCTCCGCATGCAATTCCGGTCTTTTTCCCAGTAATGCTGTCAACGAATTGGCCCGGACATTCCCTTCGGCCTTCACTTCTATCGGCACCATTTGGGCATTACGTTGAATAACAAAATCCAACTCAAGACGCGAATTGTCTGTGTTATGGTAATAAATCGGTGACACGCCCTTACTTTTCATCTGCTGCAATACATACTGTTCAGTCATTCCTCCCTTGTATTCCTTAAATATGTCGTTTTTAATCAAGACTTGGGCCGGATCTGTCTTGACCATAGCACCCATAAGCCCCAAATCAACCATATAGAGTTTGAAAGCCGACAGGTCTTCATAAATATCAAGCGGAAGCTCCGGTTTGGTACATCGAGGCACTTTATACAACAACCCGGCATTTACAAGCCATTGAATGGCCATCTCAAAATCATTGGCTCTGGCACCTTTTCGCAAAGCTCCGTAAATGAATTTCTTGTTTTCTTTAAATAATTGGGAAGGAATGCTGTTCCATACCATTCGGACACGCGGAACCTGTTCTTTGGGCGCATGTTTTGAGAAGTCAAGATCATAGCCTTGCAAAATCTCCGACTGTATTCTTCTGACTTCCAGCAAGGAATCCGTTTCTACATATTTGAGTACAACTTCCGGCATACCACCTACATAATAATATTGCCGAAGGAGATCCGTATATTTGTCATGCAGGAGGCTTATCGTTTCAAAATCCCCACTCATAAGCAATTTACAAGCTTCTTCTTCTCCCTTGGCGACAAGAAACTCTTCAAAGTTCATAGGAAATATATTGATGACATTTACCTTCCCTACGGGATAAGACACATCCTGATGAAGGGATATCCCCAAAAGTGAACCTGCCACAGCTATATGATACTCCGGAACCTCCTCTTTAAAATACTTCAAAGATTCCAGTGCTTCCGGGATATCTTGTATCTCATCAAGGATAATAAGCGTATCACCCGGAGTAATGTCAACGGAAGTCATCGCACGCAGCCCCCGTAAAATTCTGTCAACATTGAAATCCTGAGAAAAAAGCTGGCGTGCAAGGTTATTCTTACGGCATACCACATAAGCCTCTTTTTTGTATTCAAGTTTGGCAAACTCATGGAGCAGCCATGTTTTCCCAACTTGTCGGGCACCATTTAAAATCAGAGGTTTTCTATCCTCACGGTTTTTCCATTCTATAAGTTGTTGCAAAACAAATCTTTTCATCTACAAACAGCATTTTTATACATGTAAAAACAGCGTATAATACATTTATCCGCACTTATTTAAAGCACAAATATACTAAAATAAACAGATAATAGAAGCAATCTTATACATTTTTCCGCACTTTAATCAACTCCAATGGAAAGCAGTAGCCAATTTAGGATTGCCTTCTCCACGCTCGATGGCCACCAGCGTATTGATGCCCACGCCCGCCAGTTCGGAGAAGTTCCAGCTGATTGACCTTCAAACTCTTCCTGCACTCTTTAATCATCTTTCCTAGCTCTTTCATATTCACAACACATTGTGATTTTAGTCAGTTTTCATCCTAGTTCAAAGAAAAAAACAGCCGATAAAGCAACTATAATCATTGTATTCATATAGATTAACATCATATATTCAAGTTAATCTATATATTTACATGGATTATTTGTATATTTGCAAAAAAGGAACAACCATGTGGAATGAAATGAGCAATCCAGCTGTGCTGATGAGAATCGGCCAGCGCATCAAAGAGACACGTATCAGGCAGCATATCACGCAGGAAGAACTGGCAACGGCTTCCGGTGTAAGCCCCTTGACCGTTGCGAACATCGAGAAGGGCAAATCGGTATCGCTGCTGTTGTTCATCAGCGTACTCCGCTCGCTCGGCCTGCTGGAGAACCTGGAGCAACTGGTACCGGAAATCCGGGTCAGCCCGATAGAGCTCAAAAAACTGCAAGGAAAGAAACGCTACCGTGTACGCCATTTAAAACAAGATAACCATGAATGATTTGATAGTAGATGTAAAGCTATGGGGAGAAAGCGTAGGCTCTCTCTATTGGGAAAAGGAAAGCAATGCCGCCTTGTTCGACTATGAACGGAAGTTCATCCGCTCCGGTCTTGACATTTCTCCCATCATCATGCCCATCAGCCAGTACAGGAACACCCCCTACCGGTTCCTTGAAAACCGTACCGACTGTTTCAAGGGGTTGCCCGGCCTGTTTGCCGATTCACTGCCGGACACTTTCGGAAACCAGATCATCAATGAATGGTTTGCCAGCAAGGGATTGTCCGGAGAAGAGATTACCCCTTTAGACAGGCTTTGCTATGTAGGCAAACGTGGCATGGGCGCACTGGAGTTTGAGCCGTCCTCGCCAATCAACGGCATGAACGAATCATCAGTGCTCCATATCGAGGAACTGACTGAGCTTGCCAAATCCGTATTCACGGACAGAATGGCTTTTCAGGTCCAACTGCGCCAGGAAGGAAGAAACATTCTGGATATACTGAAAGTGGGAACATCTGCCGGAGGTGCCAAGCCCAAGGCCATCATCGCCTACAACGATATTACCGGAGAGGTACGCTCCGGACAGGTAAAAGCTCCTGAAGGATTCGGGTATTGGCTGTTGAAATTTGATGGCGGCAAATACAGCGAACACACGCAGATAACGGACAATCCACAAGGAATAGGAAATATCGAATATGCCTATCACCGGATGGCAAAAGCCTGCGGTATCGATATGATGGAATGCCGGTTACTTCAGGAAAAAGAGTCATATCACTTTATGACACGACGTTTTGACCGTATGGAAGACGGAGAGAAGATCCATGTACAGACATTGGCCGGGCTTGCCCACTATGACCGTGACCAACGCCATTCATACGAAGAGATATTCCGTATCATGCGGCAGATGAACCTCCCTTATCCAGAGCAGGAGGAACTATACCGAAGAATGGTGTTCAACGTCATGAGCCGGAACCATGACGACCATAGCAAGAACTTATCTTTCCTGATGGATAGACAAGGGAAGTGGAAACTGGCCCCAGCATACGACCTCTGCTACTCATACACACCGGGCGGCAAATGGACGAACCGCCACCAGCTGTCACTCAACGGCAAACAAGACAATTTCACGATGGAAGATCTGCAAAAGGTAGGTGAGAACATGGGTATCCGGAAACACAAACAGATTATCGAAGAGATACAGGAAACCGTATCGCATTGGCATGAGACTGCCAAGGATTGCGGGGTCAAGCCGGAACACGCCGATTTTATCGGAGAAAACCTGCTCTTGTTCGGCAAGCAACTGCATACGATCCATATGCCGGACATTGCCAACGAACAAGAGCAGGCTTTCATGAAGGCTATGCGAAATGATGACTTCAATACCATTCTGAAACTGAAGATGAGAGGATATCAGCCATCGGAGAACACACTGAAAAGCCTCCAGCCGGATGTATCCGCCACCACCTTCATCGCTGCCGCCAAAATCTTCCAAATGGAAGGGATGCTAAAAAGCCTTCAGGACATAAAACCCGCGCAAAGCCCGATTACAGGCGGCAATAAACGTAGCATGGAATTGGGGGATTAGCACACAAACTACATCGCGCACAATTCAATATAACAGTAAATATATTAATTGTTATATATCATATTTTGATTTAACAATTAATATATTTACCTTTGTAAAATGACAACGAATCACATCACCCAAGCCATGGCCAATCCGGAAATCATAGTGGAACTGGGCAGACGATTTAAGGAATACAGGCTAACCTATAGGCTCACCCAAAAAGAGGCTGCCGAGAAAGCCGGTGTCAGCCTTATCACCTTACGCCAGTTTGAGAACGGGAAGGCCTATAACATCAATATGGGCAACTTTCTTGCCCTGTTACGAGTAGTGGACTGTCTGGAACAGATGGATGATCTGATGCCGGAAATACCTGTTTCAGCCTATACAATGGAACGAATAATGAATAAAAAGCCGAAAAGGATAAGACATGGAAAATAATGTTGTGAGTGTTATGTTATGGGGAGAAGAAGTCGGAAAGCTCTATTGGGACGAAAGAAACAAAAGAGCCGTCTTCAACTATCATCCGGATTTCATCAAGAAAGGAGTGGAAATCGCCCCACTGACCGCTTCTGTCAAAGGACCGGCGGCAAAGGGTATGCCCATACTCGGAAACAAAGAAAAGACTTATCAAGGTCTCCCACCGTTTTTGGCAGATTCATTGCCTGATCGGTGGGGTAACATGGTCTTCGACCAATGGGCGGCACAAAACCATATCCCCAAGCGCAAACTCACACCGGTAGATAAACTGTCTTTCATCGGGAAACGGGGAATGGGAGCCTTTGAGTTCATCCCGGCCACTCCTGGATTGGAATCCTCTTCCACTCTCCAGATAGAGAGTTTATACCAACTGGCACGCCGTATCTTTGAGGAACGGGAGGAAATATCCGTGCAAGATGACGAAGCACTGCAACTGCAAAGTATCTATGAGATAGGTACATCAGCCGGAGGGCAGCACCCGAAAGCCATCATCGCCATCAATGAAACGACACATGATATACGTTCCGGCCAAGTCCCTTTACCGGAGGGCTATACCTACTACATATTGAAGTTTGCAGAAGGGGACGATTTTCCGTTCACGCAAATGGAAATGGTATATTATGAGATGGCAAAGGAAGCCGGGATTACGATGATGCCTTCCCGACTCATTCAAATTGAGGGAAAACATCACTTCCTGACGGAGCGTTACGATAGGATAAACGGAGAGAAGATACATACACAGACACTTGCTGCCATGAATCCGGATGCAACGAGCTATGAGGATTTGTTTGAAGTCTGCCGAAAACTGAACATCCCGGCAAGCGAACAGTCCGAACTCTACCGTAGGACGGTATTCAATATCATGGGCGGCAATGTGGATGACCACATCAAGAATTTCTCTTTCCTGATGGAAAGAAACGGCACATGGCACATCACCCCAGCCTACGACATGACATTCACCACCAATTTGGACGGTGCGGCATACGAAAACGCACACTCCATGAGCATTGCAGGAAAAGATAACGACATCACGGAAGATGACCTGATGCAATTTGCCAAACAGAACGGAATAAAGAATGCGAAAAGGATAATCGAAGAAGTCAGCCTTGCCATCAGCCATTTTTACGATTATGCCACCAATCATCAAATCGATGACTATTGGAAAGACCGCATCGAAGAGCATCTTTCCGGTTTGGTATCTCCGATCATAGGGAAAACCATGAAACACTACCTGCCCACCATTGTCGAACCCTACGAGACAGAGGATGGCTTTTTGGTATCAGAAATCAACATCATCGAAAACACCCGGCATGATTTCCGTATCGAGGCCTTCATAAACGGAAAGCGACAGAAATACATTGCCGGGCGTAAAAGCGATTTGGCTGCTGAAGTCATTGCCAAAGGCAGAAACAAGATGCCCGTTGAGAACAAGAAAGAACTTGTGGAACGGTTGTTACTGCCTTTAGCTAGAAGATAAAAACAGACGAATAGCGACACTATTACATTAATAAAAAGTCTGTTCTTGTTCGGCAAGCAACTGCATACGATCCAAATCCGGACATTGCCAACGAACAAGAGGAGGCTTTCATGAAGGCTATGCGAAATGATGACTTTTCAATACCATTCTGGAACTGAAGATGAGAGGATATCAGCCATCGGAGAACACACTGAAAAGCCTCCAGCCGGATATATCCTCCACCACCTTCATCGCTGCTGTCAAAATCTTCCAAATGGAAGGGGTACTAAAAAGCCTTCAGGACATAAAGTCTGCGCAAAGCCCGATTACAAGCGGTAATAAACGTAACATGGAGCAAACAAATTTACTATTCAATTTTCAGTTTTTTTCTATTTCTATACTACTGTACGCCATAAAATAACGAAGAAACTTATTCCTATATCAATTCATAATCAATAACATACAATTCACCAAGAATATTAGGGAATGCTACAGTATCATATATCACCTGCCCTACTCCATTAAAATTACCCGGAGATATTACAGATGCTACAACACCATGATAAGCTGTGGGAGAAAAAGAAAGATCTGCTAATCCATTTATCCCAATAACATTTTTCTGTACACCAGCATTATTAACATTACAAAAAATTGCATAATGAATAGTTTGATGTAAATTTACAGCAGCATTAGGAAGATGCACAAAATATAATATATCTCCATTATTACATTTAGCTAAATCATGATAGGTATTTATTTTTTGTATCATACTTTCTAAAGAAGCTCCAAAAGGATTAACTGAAATTCTTTTTCCTGTTGCCTGTTCTATAATTCCTCTAACTAAATTAGCACACCCTCCACCATTTGTAGGTAAATTAACATTCAAATTCTGAGTATTAGTAATAAATTGTGTAATCAATTGTCTATCATTTATACTTATAGCCATATATTATAACTCATGTTCTCCTACTCTCTCAAAGGCTTTTCGGAACCTGCCTATAAAAACTGTCTCTGTAAGCTTACCCCACAAATCTACCCTATAATCCCCAAACCGCTATCATCCCTTTTCTGAATGCCATGGAATTTTTTCCGAATACATAAGTTAGAAGATGAAAAAAGATTGTATTCAAAGTTTTTGGTTCTTTTTTGAAAAAAGAACCGCTGGCCAAAAATCCAACGGTTACTTTACTTTCGGAAAAATATGCAATGAAGTTTATAGGCCGAATGAGGAACGCAGCTTCTTCATGGCATTCTCCACATCAAAGAAAGACACATCCATAAGATCTTCTCCCCATGCTTCCGGAAAGTCAAGAATGGAACGTCCGTTATTAAGAACCGCATCACGGATGGCTTTCATCACATTCTGCCGAGTCGGTTCCAGCTTGAAGAAAAGGCAATGCCTGACTGCCATTGTAAGGGTATCATCATCTATAAAGAAACGGATGGTGACGGTCATGTGTACCTGCGTCCGTTTCTCCAGTTTCTTCTTTTTAGTTTCCAGTTTGGCCAACCGGGAAACATAGAATGAAGGGATATGTTTCCCGGATTCAACGCAAGTCTTCATCGCTTCATGTATTTCAGCGATGCCGTCACGTATATCCGTCAAGTCGGTGCAGTTGGATGCAACCGTATAAGCCGATAACTTTTTCATCTCAAAAGCCGTTTTTATATGGCAAAAGCCCTGTTTGTGAAACTTATAATATATGAATCTCCTTATCACCTACCTTCTCGTCCGATACGACCAATACCTCGTACTTCATCCTCTTGTAATTATAGACTACGGCAAGCGTATTAAAGCCACCGTTATCATACCGCCTGTCATAAACGGTATGTACATACTCATACATCGCATTCCCCATCATGAACTTTACGGAAACATCCGTAAAGTAAAATGCCACCGCATAAGCCAGCGTTTTCTTTTTATCAACCTTTTTTGTTTTCATAACCATTTGTCCTTTATTGTTTTCTGATAAAATATTCAATGGCCGAATGAACCAATATATAATGTGTGGGTGTCTGCCTGCACTGTTCCGCATAAGGATTATAGAACTGGAGAGCCAGCGCATGGTATAATTCCGGCAATTCCCGCTTGATTCTCGCCGTAAGCAGCCGATAGGAGCATTTTCTACCGTACTTCATCAGCTCACGCCATTTGTCCTGTGTTATTTCCGTGCAATTCGTCTCGTAAACCATAACTTCCGTTTTTAAGTTCAATATTCCGGTTGGAAAGCGGAAAGGGGTTGTTCCCTCTCCGTTTATTCTCTAATCAATTCAGGCAAGCTTTTACCGTTATACCGGTTTTCAGTCCTTTATCCAGCTGCACGGTCAACCCACGAACATTCACCTCTTGAATTTGAGAAAGAAGCACATAACCCCATTCCCATTCTTGAATATGGCAATAACCGAAAAAAAGCCAGTCACCGTCTTCCTGCTGTTCGGCTTCCGTTACCAACCATACCACCGAAGAAAAAGGAAGGAAAAACCTTGCGATGACTTCCGCATTAAGCCCCTGCCCCTCTTTTGAGTACAAAGGGTTGGCTTCAAACACATTCTTTAGTTGTTCCGTCACTGTAATCATATGTCACATTTTTAAAGGGTTAAACTTCTAATTTTATGCTTCAGCTAGATTTAAAGACCTTTTTTTAAAACCC
>CAMTFK010000199.1 GCA_947071285.1 uncultured Bacteroides sp.
AGCACGTGATTTGTAATCTCGGGGTCGTTGGTTCGAATCCGACAAGAGGCTCAAAAAAAGAGATATGTTCTACTTAAGAATGTATCTCTTTTTTTTATTTGTTTTTCGCGAAAAAAGTAATAGCTTTGTTCCGCTAAATCTAATATTATGATACGGATACAACCTCATTCCTCATATCTGACCATTATATTTCTCCTTCTGATACCTTTTGGCAAAGCTTTTGCCGGTTGGAATA
Organism: uncultured Bacteroides sp.; assembly: GCA_947071285.1. Taxonomy (GTDB): domain Bacteria; phylum Bacteroidota; class Bacteroidia; order Bacteroidales; family Bacteroidaceae; genus Bacteroides. The sequence goes on from CAMTFK010000199.1 coordinate 236, forward strand.
ACTTCATTGTCAACTTTGATAAAAGCCTTTATGGGAAAGGTACTCAAACCTGGCAGATAGCCCCTTATGATGACCATTGGATATACTTTGCCAATAAGAACGGCATGGTGCAATTTGATGGAAATGTCTGGAAGGTGTTTCCGATGAATAACTTTTCAGATGTGCGCTCTGTGCTGGCATCCACTATTCAAAAGAGAATATATGTGGGTGGCATCAATGAATTCGGTTACTATGAACCGGCGGAAGATGGCGAACTGGTTTATCATTGCATGTCCGATACGCTCGGTGCTGACTCCCGTTTTCTGGGTAATGTATGGGGGATTCATGAGGCGGACAATATCTTGTATGTGCAAGGCGACGACCGTGTGGTGAAGTATCTGAATGGAAAATATACCACTATTGAAATGGATGCCAAGATAGATTGCTCCAATATGGTGAATGGCATTCTTTATATAGGTACCGACCGTGGCGTGTGGGTGCTGGTCGGAAACACTTTCTTTCCTTTGCAAGGAGCGGAGTCTCTGGCTTCCAACCGTATCCGTGGCATCATTCCCCATAAGGGTGGAGGCGTCATTATTGTTACGGCGTATGACGGGTTGTTTTATAGCAATGGACGCACCACCGTGCCTTTCATCACCGGTGCCGAAGACTTTATGCGTGAGAATGAGGTGTTTTGCGTAGCTTCCCAAGATGACAAAATAGCTTTGGGAACCATTCATAAAGGTGTGTTGCTGATAGATTGTGCTACGATGAATGTGAAATACTTCAATGAGAATAACGGATTGCGCAACAATACCGTGCTTTCGGTTGCTTTCGATAGTCAGGGCAATCTGTGGGCAGGATTAGATAGTGGGGTTGACTACATTTCCCTTAGTTCCTCTTTTACCAATCTGTATTCATATCCCTATTCTTATGGCACGGGCTACACGGCCGCCGTAGAAGACGGTTATCTCTATCTGGGTACCAATCGCGGCCTCTATTATACCTCTTATCCAGTAAAGTTGGATGGCGATTTGCCTGATATTCACCCCATTCCTCAATCCAGTGGTCAGGTTTGGAACCTTTGTAAGATTGGCGACGATCTCTTCTGCCTTCACGACCGTGGCATTTTTCTGATAAAAGGCACCAGTGTGCGCCGCATAACGGATATCACGGGTGCCTGGTATTGTCAGGAGGTTGTGGGGCAACCCGACCGTATGTTTGTCGGGGTTTATAACGGCATTTATCTTTTGGAAAAGAAGGCGGGAGAGTGGAGTGTGCTTTGCAAGGTCGATGGATTTATGGATTCGTGCCGTTTGTTCGAGCAGGAATCCGCCAGAGTCTTATGGGTTTATAATTCCGGTACACTTATGCGTATTGAGTTAAGTGAGGACCTGACCCGGCAAATTAATATGAAGTTTTATGGCGTGGCAGAAGGGCTTCCGGTGGAGCGTGATATACATGTTGCCAAGATAGAAGGGCGTGTTTATTTCGCTACTCCGCAAGGGATCTATAAATATAATATTCATAAGGATATGATGGAACCTTGTAGTGACTTGAATAATCTGTTGAATGGAGTCGTGCCTTATACCCGCTTGTTGGAATATCATGACCGTCTCATTAGTCTGAGCCCTCATGAAATCTGTATAGCCAATCTGGGAACTTATAAGCGGGGAGCCAACACCAGTATAAATTCCATCCGCCAGCCTTTGCTGGAGCTTGTGCCGCCTTATGAAGCGCTTATCCCTTTGTCGGACTCGTTAATAGTGATTCCGAGCGAAGAAGGCTTTGCTTTATTTACCATTCCGGCGGTGAAGCATCGGCAAGACCTGACCCATTCCGTATATATCAGGAACATGCATCTCACTTATCCCAAAGATTCGCTGGTATTTACGGCCAATTTCCTCGGAAGGAAACCATCTCTTGCTATTGATTATACTTCCAATTCTGTCCGCTTTGATTATAGTCTTTCCTTTATAGCTTTGGGGAGCGATGATGTCCGTTTCCAGTATCGTCTGAATGGAGGGGACTGGTCGGATTATACCACCGTACGGACCAAGGAGTATAGTAATCTTTCTGAGGGCGACTATACTTTCGAGGTAAAGGTGATTTATCCGGATGGTACAACTTCGGCGGATGCCATCTCTTTCCGCGTTCTTCCGCCTTGGTATCGTAGTGTTCCTGCTTATATCTGCTACTTTATTCTGGCGCTATTGGGCATGTGGTATATCTATCGCTGGGACGACACTCGCGTGAAACGAAAGGAAGAACTGGCTGTTGTAGAGAAAGATAAAAAGCTTCATGAAATGGAGAAGGAATTTGAAACCGAAAAGTCTCTACGCGAGAAGCAGATCATGCAACTTGAAAAAGAAAAGCTGGAATATGACCTTCAGCACAAGAGTCAGGAGATGGCGAATCTTATGATAAACTTCGTCCGCAAGAACGAAATGTTGACGGAGATTAAATCTGAAATCTTTAAAGTAGCTGCTTCCTTGAAAGGCGAAGGTGCCCGCGAAGGCAAACAGCTTCTCTTGGTGATAAATAGCAAAATTGATTCTAATATCCAGAGTGATGAGGTGTTGAAGCGTATTGAAGATCAGTTTGATTTGATTCACAATAACTTTATGAAACGTCTTCATGCCCGGCATCCCGATCTCTCTAATAATGAGCGTATGATGTGTGCTTATCTCAAGATGAATCTTTCCACCAAAGAAATTGCACCTCTGTTAAATATTTCTGTTCGTGGGGTAGAGACCATCCGTTATCGCCTGCGCAAAAAGTTTGGGTTGGAGCGTGAGGATAGTCTGACGGATTATTTGAGTAATAAATTGTAGATATATCCGATATTTAGACCATTTTCGGGTCTTCTACCTACCCGGTCCGTACCTGGCTCGTACCTGCTTCGTACCTACTCCCTCCCTAAGGACACGGAGAAAATACGGAGCAGGTACGGTTTTGGTACGGTTTGAGTATGAAGAAGAGGAAAAACAGACCAATCAAGACTTAAATTCTTTCACCGCCTTTTCCAGTCTTTCCAGAGGTAACTCTCCCGATTGCCTCCAAAGCTGTTCGCCTTTCCTTAATAATATAAATGTAGGATACATTTCGATGGTATAAAAATCAGCAAGTGCACTTTCCTGGTCAATATCCACCTGCACCACTTCAAGAGTCCTTTCCATTGATTTCTTGAATTCTTCTACAATAGGTTGCATACGTTTGCAATGAGGGCACCAAGTTGCATAAAATTCTGCCATGACCCAATCGGCATTAGCCAACTTTTCTCTGTTCCGTTCTTCGCGGGCTTCTTTCTTTTCTTCCATAATAATATGTTTTAAATGATTGATTGTCATCTCAACAATATCGTAGGGAAAAAAGTTTGTGGGATTGTGATTCTTTGTGCTGTAAAAATTACTATTTTTGTCAGCAAAAACACGAAAGGACAAATAATATGTCACATTTGGCTACTTTAATAAACGATTTGGCTCTGATACTGATTTGCGCTGGAGTCATGACGCTATTGTTCAAGAAATTGAAGCAACCGTTGGTGTTAGGATATGTAGTGGCAGGCTTCCTGGCTAGTCCGCATATGCCCTATACTCCCTCGGTTATGGATACGGCAAATATACAGACTTGGGCGGACATCGGCGTGATTTTCCTTTTGTTTGCATTAGGTCTGGAGTTTAGTTTCAAGAAGATAGTCAAAGTAGGCGGAGCGGCCGTCATAGCTGCCTGCACCATTATATTTTGCATGATTCTTTTGGGAATTGCCGTCGGCACCGGTTTTGGTTGGCAACGTATGGATAGCATTTTCCTGGGTGGTATGATTGCGATGTCTTCCACTACTATTATCTATAAGGCATTCGATGATTTGGGTATGCGTAAGAAGCAATTCACCGGGTTGGTGCTTAGTGTACTGATACTGGAAGATATCCTTGCTATCGTCTTGATGGTGATGTTGTCTACTATGGCGGTAAGGCATAATTTTGAAGGCGCGGAAATGCTGGAAAGTATCGGAAAGCTGCTCTTTTTCCTGATACTTTGGTTTGTGGTCGGCATCTATCTGATACCTGAATTGTTGAAACGTTGCCGCAAATTGATGAGTGAGGAAACATTGCTTATAGTTTCGCTTGGTTTATGTTTCGGCATGGTTGTAATGGCGGCCCGTACGGGCTTTTCCGCAGCTTTTGGCGCATTTATAATGGGTTCTATTCTTGCCGAAACGGTGGAAGCGGAGAGTATTGAGCGACTGGTAAAACCAGTAAAAGATCTGTTTGGTGCCGTATTTTTTGTATCGGTTGGTATGATGGTGAATCCTGCTATGATTGTGGAATATGCGCTTCCGATTATCGTGATTACATTGGCGGTCATTCTGGGACAATCTTTGTTTGGTACACTGGGAGTGTTGTTGTCGGGGCAGCCTTTGAAGACGGCTATGCAATGTGGTTTCAGTTTGACACAGATTGGTGAGTTTGCCTTTATCATTGCGTCACTGGGAGTGTCCCTTCATGTGACGAGCGATTTCCTGTACCCTATCGTGGTGGCGGTTTCTGTCATTACCACTTTTCTGACTCCTTATATGATTCGCTTTGCCGAGCCGGCTTCCGGCTTTGTAGATAAGTATCTGCCGGCCCGATGGATGAACTTCTTGACACGATATGCTTCCGGTTCTCAGACCATGAACCATGAAAGTCTCTGGAAGAAGTTTATCTTTGCCCTGACAAGGATTACAATTGTCTATTCTATCGTCAGTATAGCGGTCATTGCGTTGTCCTTCCGTTTTTTAGTCCCATTATTCCTGGAGAATTTGCCCGGTATTTGGGGGAAATTGCTGGCTGCAGTAGTTACTATCTTATTTATATCTCCTTTCTTACGGGCTATCATGATTAAAAAAAATCATTCTATAGAATTTGTAACTCTGTGGAATGATAGTCGTGGCAATCGTGCTCCTTTGGTTGCGACTATCGTCATACGTATCTTGATTGCCGTTTCATTTGTAATGTTCGTGATAGCGGGCTTGTTCAAAATATCTGTTGGATTGTTGCTTGGGGTGGCTGTTTTGTTGGTTACGATGATGATTTTGTCTCGTCAATTGAAGAAACAATCTATCATGATAGAGCGGAAGTTTTTTCAGAATCTGCGTTATCGTGATATGCGTGCTGAATATATGGGTGAAAAAAAACCGGAATACGCCGGACGTTTGTTATCCCGTGATTTGCACTTAACGGATTTTGTAGTACCCGGTGAGTCGGAATGGGCAGGACAGACGCTTGCGGAACTTAATCTGGGTAAACAATATGGTGTGCACGTTGTGTCCATTCTCCGGGGTAGGAAGAGGATTAATATACCTGGTGCTTCCGTACGGCTTTTCCCGGAAGATAAGATACAAGTCATAGCTACGGATGAAGAACTGAACCTGTTTGGTGCGGAAATGGAAAAGGCGGCAGCTTTAGAAACGGATGTGGTTGAAAAGAGTGAGATGATTTTGCGCCAGTTTCGCGTAGATGCTCATTCTGCATTTTTGGGTAAGACGATGCGTGAGTCCGGTATTCGTGAACAGTATCATTGCCTGATTGTAGGTGTGGAGAGGGGAGAGGAAGCTTTGCATGCACCCGATTCGCACGAGCCGTTTATGGAAGGGGATGTTGTTTGGGTGGTAGGTGAAAATGCTGATGTGTATAAATTAGTCGGACAAAAGAATGAGAATGTCGACATGGAATAAGGATAGAAAGTTTATCTTTGCTCCGTAAACATAAATAATAAACCAAGAATATCATGAAAAGTGATCCGAAAGAATGTCTGTATTGTCAGAATAATGAGACGCTGCACAATCTGATGATTGAGTTTGCAGAACTGAGTGTGTCTCGTGTATTTTTATTCAAGGAACAAACGTACAGAGGACGTTGTCTTGTTGCTTACAAAGACCACGCCAATGATTTGAACGAATTGAGTGATGAAGATCGTAATGCTTTTATGGAAGATGTTACCCGTGTGACTCGTGCCATGCAGAAAGCATTTAATCCCGAAAAAATCAATTACGGTGCATACTCCGATAAATTGTCGCACCTCCATTTTCATCTTGCTCCGAAGTATGTAGATGGTCCTGACTACGGTGGCACATTCCAGATGAATCCGGGAAAAGTATACTTGACAGATGCTGAGTATCAGGAATTGATTGAGGCGGTGAAGAGGGAACTTTGATAGTTATTAGTTATTAGTTATTTGCTTGTGATTTCCACGTTGTGATAGTACAATCCCATGACAAGCAAATAACTAATAACTTATGACTTATAATTTGTTAAGTATTTTGTCCATCGCCCAGTTTGTCAGCGTTGCACTTGCTCCATCACAGGTGCAAATGGATTTACCTAAAAGATGGTCGACAACGGCTTGGATGAGCGGTTGTTGTACATGTTCCGGATTTGCTACCGGAATTTCTTCTCTTCCTTTTTCTGTATGCAGTGCGATGGGGTCGTAAGTAAATACAGAGAAACAAATCATCCCCTTATCCCCGATAACTTCAATGCGGTCTTCGCGGGCAGAATCATGTGCAACGAAGCACCAGGAACCACTGCCAACCAATCCGCTATCGAACTGAAAACATGCACTTAGAGTATCTTCGGCTTGATATAGTCCGCCACGATTGCTCTTGTATCCGTTGGCTTCAAGAATACAACCGAACATGTCTTGTAATAAATCAATTTGGTGAGGGGCTAAATCGTAGAAATAACCACCACCGGCAATATCAGGTTGTACGCGCCACGGAAGATTTTCCTTGTTGTAATCCAGATTTCGGGGAGGCTGGGCAAAGCGGATTTGTACATTGATAACATTACCAATCATTCCATTCTCTATCAGTTCCTTTACTTTCAGGAAATAAGGTAGATAACGGCGATAATAAGCCACGAAGCATGGAACCCCTGTTTCATTTGAAATGCGGTTGATACGGCAACATTCTTCATAGGTTACCGCCATAGGCTTTTCTATATAAACCGGCTTACCGGCCTTCATTGCCATAATGGCATAAGTGGCATGCGAAGAAGGCGGTGTGGCGATATAAATAGCGTTTATTTCTTCATCGTCAACTAATTCCTGGGCATCGTCATACCATTTAGGAATGCCTCTTTCTTCAGCATAAGCTTTGGCTTTGGCACCGTCACGACTCATGACAGCAATTACTTCCGAACCTTCCACTTTTTGAAAGGCGGGACCACTTTTATATTTGGTTACTTCTCCGCAACCAATGAATCCCCATTTTATCTTCTTTTCGCTCATAAGTATGTGTGATAATGTGGTAGAGTGATAAGGTGATATGTGCCAGAGTCTATCACTCTACCACCTTATTGTCCCTTTTATTCTTCTTCAAAATCAAATTCAAAATCAAAGTCGTCCATGAATTCGGGAGTTGTAAACTCCTCCAAAGTACGTCGGTCCTTTTTAGTGGGGCGACCGGCACCTTTGGCGCGATCTACGAAACCATTGATGCGACTCATTTCCAACAATTCATATTGGTCGGGAGTTGTTACATTCTCCATCATTTCCGAAACAAGCTTTGCGCCGACGCGTTTCTCAATGGCTTGCAGTACTTTGAAAGAGTAGGTGATGGGCGGTTTCCGCACTTGTATCACGTCCCCCGGTTTCACTGTGCGAGCAGCCTTTGCTAAGGCCCCGTTTATGCTGATGCGGCTTTTTTTGCATGCTTCGGCAGCAATGGTACGTGTCTTGAAGATGCGTACGGCCCACATCCATTTATCTATTCTTGCTTCACTCATATTATTTAGGTAACTACTACTTTTTATTAAATTGGTTCATGGTAATATCAATGCCGGCCAGACAGAAACTCTTGATTATTTCTCCTGCAGTTTTCAGACGTTCGTCCATGGTCTTCCAGTCTTCTTCCGTGAAGTGTCCCAGTACATAGTCTATCTGTCCCCCTCGTGGAAATTCGTTACCAATACCGAAGCGGAGCCGTGCATAATTCTGTGTTCCCAGAATAGCCGCAATGTGCTTCAATCCGTTATGTCCGGCGTCGCTGCCTTTACTTTTCAGACGTAGAGTACCAAATGGCAGAGCAAGGTCATCTACTATTATTAACACATTCTCCAAGGGAATGTTCTCTTTTTGCATCCAGTAGCGCACGGCATTTCCACTGAGGTTCATGAATGTAGAAGGCTTCAACAGTAGTAGTTGACGTCCTTTGACGGATAGTGTAGTGGTAAAACCGTAACGTCCGTCGGTAAAGGTGGCGCCTGCTTCTTTAGC
>CAMTFK010000200.1 GCA_947071285.1 uncultured Bacteroides sp.
GATTATATGAGATTCAGCTATGGTGGTTATGCCGGAGGGGAGACTGGAGGTGACAGTAATACAACTACCAGAGCATACAAAGGCCCTCATCCTGGTGGCAAAGGGGGGACACAAACAGGAGGCGGCATAAGTGATAGGGGAAACGCAGGTTATACTGTTGGCCTGACAGATGGCGTAGCCGGTTGTGGTGGTCATACAGGTAAAAATGGAGGTGGTGATGGTTCAGCCAGTGGTGGCGGTGGCGGAGGCTGGTTTGGCGGTGGCAGTGGAAGTTGGGAAAGCACAAGCGCAGGTGGCGGTGGTTCCAGCCACGTGCACAGCACGCTATTTACAAACCCTGTCCTCAAAGCCGGAAATGAAGCATTTACATCACCCACCGGGGGAAATGAAACCGGCCATACTGGTGCAGGATTAGTGAGAATTACTTTCCAACCTGCACCGGACCCCGCGGATTTGTAATCCACCGAAACTGAATATAAGGATTTGTAAGGTGATAGGGTGATGGAATGGTAAAGTGATTATCACCCTATCCCACTTAATTCAGCTCCCTTTTTCTAAGAATTCTTTTTCTTTAAAAGATCATTAAATTTATCACTAACCAGATGGAAACTACTATTAAAACTTTTCAGGTAGAAAAGGGCCAGAATGAATACTCCGCAACTGATAGCTGCATCTGCAATATTGAATACCGGACTAAAGAACAGGAAGTGATTTCCTCCTATGAAGGGTATCCAATCGGGCCAATTAAATTCACAAAGTGGAAAATAGAGCATATCCACCACTTTTCCGTGCAACCACCCGGCATATCCATGTCCTATAGGCACAAACGTTGAAATTTCAGTATAAGTACTCTGATTAAAGATGACACCATAAAAGATACTATCAATAATATTTCCAATGGCCCCTGCCAGTATCAATGAAATGCAGGCAATATAACCGCGTTTATAATTGTTCTTAGCAAGTATGGAGATATACCATATAATCACACCGGAAAATAAGATACGCAAAAGGGTCTGAATAGCTTTGGGCACTATCTGCATTCCGAAAGCCATGCCGTTATTTTCTATAAAACGAATATAAAACCAATCAGTAATGCGGATGCTTTCATTATAGGTCATATTGGTTTTAACCTCTATTTTTACGATTTGGTCAATAATTAAAATCCCCAATACAATAAGAATAGAAAGCCATCCTTTAGAAAAAGTACTCTTCATGTTGTAGTATAAATTATAGTGTTATTTATATGTCATCTCCTTGAAATATGCCCCAAATGTACGAATTAAAAATGAAAAGCGACAAACATTGTCGGATTGGAAGAATTTCCCGCTATCTCCTTTCAATATAAAACTAAATTTCCTTTGCTTGATATGAATTTGCAAGCAAAAGCCTTTTGCTTTAATAAGTTTGTTTTTGTTAACGTTTTGACATAAAAACAACTTTTTTCTATTCTTTTGATAAATAAATTAGGGAAACATAAACTTTATGTTCTTGAGAATGCTTATCTTTGCAGCGCAGAATTAAATACTGAATATATTATGTGTGGAATAGTAGGCTATATTGGTCAAAGAAAAGCCTACCCCATTCTTATCAAGGGATTGAAGCGATTGGAGTATCGTGGATATGATAGTGCAGGGGTAGCATTAATCAGTGATAACCGACAATTAAACGTGTACAAAACGAAAGGTAAGGTTTCGGAACTGGAAACTTTCGTTACTCAAAAAGATATTTCCGGTAACATCGGAATTGCCCATACCCGTTGGGCTACGCACGGGGAACCTTGTTCCGCTAACGCCCATCCTCATTATTCCTCTTCCGAACGTCTCGCTCTCATCCACAACGGCATCATCGAAAACTACGCCGTTCTCAAAGAAAAACTTCAAGCCAAAGGCTATTCATTCAAAAGCAGTACAGATACCGAGGTACTGGTGCAACTGATAGAATTCATCCAGAAATCCAGAAACATTGATTTGCTGACTGCCGTGCAACTGGCTTTGCGCGAGGTGATAGGCGCTTATGCCATTGCCGTGCTGGACAAAGACAATCCGGATGAGGTTATTGCTGCTCGTAAGAGTAGTCCGCTGGTGGTGGGTATCGGTGAAGATGAATTCTTCCTGGCTTCGGATGCTACGCCCATCGTGGAATATACGGACAAAGTGGTGTATCTGGAAGATGAGGAAATTGCCGTGATACGTCGCGGGGAGCAACTGAAAGTGGTAAACCTGAAAAATGTGGAGTGTCCTCACGAAGTGAAAACGGTGGCACTGAACTTGGGACAGTTGGAGAAAGGCGGATATCCGCACTTCATGCTGAAAGAAATCTTTGAGCAACCCGATTGTATTCACGACTGTATGCGTGGGCGCATCAATGTGGGGAATACGAATGTGGTGCTTTCAGCCGTGATAGATTATAAAGAACGCCTGCTGGCGGCTAAACGCTTCGTTATCGTAGCGTGCGGCACTTCCTGGCACGCTGCCCTCATTGGGAAACATCTGATAGAAAGCCTTTGCCGTATACCGGTGGAGGTGGAGTATGCTTCGGAGTTCCGCTACCGCGACCCGGTGATTGATAGCAACGATGTAGTGATTGCCATCTCACAAAGTGGGGAGACGGCGGATACGCTGGCTGCTGTGGAATTGGCACGCAGCCGTGGGGCATTTATTTACGGCATCTGTAACGCTATCGGTTCATCTATTCCGAGGGCTACACACACAGGCTCTTACATCCACGTGGGGCCGGAAATCGGCGTAGCATCTACCAAGGCATTTACGGGGCAGGTGACGGTGCTCACTATGCTGGCACTGACGCTTGCCAGAGAAAAGAATACCATAGGTGAGGAGCAATATCTTGCTATCGTAGAGGAATTGAACCGCATCCCCGACAAAATGAAAGAGGTGCTGGAACTGAACAAGGATATTGCTGAACTTTCCAAGATATTCACCTATGCGCATAACTTCATTTACTTGGGGCGCGGTTATTCCTATCCCGTAGCCCTGGAAGGTGCGTTGAAGTTGAAGGAAATCTCTTATATCCATGCCGAGGGGTATCCGGCTGCCGAAATGAAGCACGGACCTATCGCGCTGGTGGATGCAGAAATGCCTGTGGTGGTGATTGCCACGCAGAACGGGCTTTATGAGAAAGTACTGAGTAATATTCAGGAGATAAAGGCGCGCAAGGGCAAAGTGATTGCTTTGGTAACGAAAGGGGATACGGTCATCAGCAAGGTTGCCGATACTTGCATCGAGCTGCCGGAAACAATTGAGTGTCTCGACCCGTTGATTACTACGGTGCCCTTGCAATTACTGGCCTATCACATTGCCGTGTGCAAAGGCATGGATGTGGATCAGCCCCGTAATCTGGCGAAAAGCGTAACTGTGGAATAAAATACTCAACGGATACTCTTGTTAACTGATTTAATTGCTAAATTCGCATTTGCAAAACTTATAAACAATAACGTATAAGATGGAAGAACTGAAGCATGAATGTGGCGTCGCCATGATACGCCTGTTGAAACCTCTGGAGTACTACGAACAGAAGTACGGCACATGGATGTACGGTTTGAACAAACTCTATCTGCTGATGGAGAAACAGCATAACCGCGGACAGGAAGGTGCCGGGCTGGCTTGCGTAAAGCTGGAAGCCGATCCCGGTGAAGAATATATGTTTCGCGAGCGTGCACTCGGTTCGGGCGCCATTACCGAAATATTCGATACGGTGCAGAGCAACTTCAAAGACCTGACAAAAAAACAGTTGCACGATGCGGAATACGCTAAGAGTGTGCTTCCCTTTGCCGGTGAGGTTTACATGGGACACCTGCGCTATTCCACCACCGGAAAAAGTGGCATTTCTTATGTACATCCCTTCCTGAGACGGAACAACTGGCGTGCGAAGAACCTTGCCCTTTGCGGCAACTTCAATATGACGAACGTGGACGAGATTTTTGCCCGTATCACCGCCATAGGCCAGCATCCGCGCAAGTATGCCGATACTTACATCATGCTTGAACAGGTGGGCCATCGCCTCGACCGCGAAGTAGAGCGCCTTTTCAACCTTGCCGAAGCCGAAGGGCTGACAGGCATGGGTGTGACCCATTATATTGAAGATCACATCGACTTGGCAAACGTGCTCCGCACTTCAAGCAAAGAGTGGGACGGGGGCTACGTGATTTGCGGCCTGACTGGAAGCGGCGAGACTTTCGCCGTGCGCGACCCGTGGGGCATTCGTCCGGCATTCTGGTATCAGGATGAAGAAATAGCGGTGCTTGCCAGTGAGCGTCCTGTGATACAGACCGCCCTCAATGTGCCGGCAGACAGCATTAAAGAGCTGATGCCGGGACAGGCTTTGCTGATAAACAAGGCGGGCAGGTTGCGTACCACACAAATCAACAAGGTACGAGAACTGAAACCCTGCTCTTTCGAGCGCATCTATTTCTCCCGGGGTAGTGACGTGGATATCTATAAAGAACGTAAACTGTTAGGTGAGAAACTGGTACCTAACATCCTGAAAGCCATTAATAACGATGTGGACCATACCGTCTTTTCATTCATTCCGAACACAGCGGAGGTTGCCTTTTACGGCATGCTTCAGGGACTGGATGATTACCTGAATGAAGAAAAGGTGCGGCAGATAGCCTCACTGGGGCATAACCCCAATCTGGAAGAACTGGAACAGATACTTTCCCGCCGCATCCGCAGTGAGAAGGTCGCCATCAAAGATATCAAGCTTCGCACATTCATCGCAGAGGGGAACAGCAGGAACGACCTGGCTGCGCACGTGTATGATATTACTTACGGCAGTCTTGTGCCGGGTGTAGATAACCTCGTTATCATCGACGACAGCATTGTGCGCGGAACAACGCTGAAACAAAGTATTATCGGCATCCTCGACCGCTTGAATCCGAAGAAGATTGTGATTGTTTCTTCTTCTCCGCAGGTGCGTTACCCCGACTACTACGGCATAGACATGGCGAAAATGAGCGAATTCATCGCTTTCAAGGCTGCCATTGAGTTGCTGAAAGACCGGGATATGAAAGATGTGATTGCCGCCGCTTATCGCAAGTCGAAAGACCAGGTGGGAGTGCCGAAGGAACAGATGGTGAACTACGTGAAGGAAATCTATGCACCCTTCACCGATGAAGAAATCTCTGCCAAAATGGTGGAATTGCTGACGCCCGCCGGCACGAAAGCGAAAGTGGAAATCGTGTACCAGCCTTTGCAGGGACTGCATGAAGCATGCCCCAAGCATCGGGGCGACTGGTACTTCAGTGGTGATTATCCCACGCCGGGCGGGGTGAAGCTGCTGAACAATGCATTTATTGATTATATAGAACAAGTCTATCAATTTTGACAGTAATTAGCTACGAGCTACAAGCTACGAGTACCTTGCGGCATGAAGGTTTGCAGACATAGCGCAGCTACTCGTAGCTTGTAGCTTGTGGCTCGTAACTTTTATAACAAATATGAGAAATGTAACTCTTATCCTCGACGACGGGAGCCGCTTCCACGGCAAGTCGTTTGGCTACGAAAAGCCGGTAGCGGGAGAGGTGGTTTTCAACACAGCTATGTCGGGATATCCCGAGAGCCTGACAGACCCCTCGTATGCCGGACAGTTGATGACACTCACTTATCCGTTAGTGGGCAACTATGGTGTGCCGCCTTTCACTATCGAATCGAACGGGCTGGCTACTTTCATGGAGAGTGAACGCATCCATGCGGAAGCCATCATCGTGAGCGATTATTCGGAAGATTTCAGTCACTGGAACGCTGTGGAGAGCCTTAGCGACTGGCTGAAACGTGAACAGGTGCCGGGCATCACGGGCATCGATACGCGCGAACTGACAAAGGTGCTGCGTGAACATGGTGTGATGATGGGCAAGATTGTTTTCGACGACGAACTGGAGAATGCACCTGAAGCCATTTATGCCGGGGTGAACTATGTGGATAAAGTGAGTTGCAAAGATGTGATCCGCTACAATGAAGGGGCGGGCAAGAAAAAAGTGGTACTGGTGGATTGCGGTGTGAAAACCAACATCATCCGCTGCCTGCTGAAAAGGGATGTGGAAGTCATCCGTGTGCCCTGGGATTATGATTACAACGGATTGGAATTCGACGGACTTTTCATCAGCAATGGTCCGGGCGACCCGGATACATGCGATGCTGCTGTGCAGAATATCCGTAAGGCGATGGAAAATGAGAAGTTGCCCATCTTCGGGATTTGCATGGGAAACCAGTTGCTGAGCAAGGCGGGTGGAGCAAAGATTTATAAACTGAAGTACGGTCATCGCAGTCACAACCAGCCGGTGCGTATGGTGGGCACGGAACGTTGTTTCATTACTTCGCAGAACCACGGTTATGCAGTGGACAACAACACGCTGACTGAGGACTGGGAACCGCTGTTTATCAATATGAACGATGGCTCTAATGAGGGTATCAGGCATAAAAGGAACCCCTGGTTTTCCGCACAGTTCCATCCGGAAGCTGCCAGCGGACCGACGGACACGGAGTTCTTGTTTGATGAGTTTGTGAAACTATTATAAGATAAAAGACAATGAAAGAAAACAATATAAAGAAAGTCCTGTTGCTCGGTTCCGGCGCACTGAAAATCGGTGAGGCGGGTGAATTCGACTACTCCGGCAGCCAGGCGCTCAAAGCGTTGAAAGAAGAGGGTATTCATACCGTCCTTATCAACCCCAATATTGCCACTGTGCAGACTTCGGAAGGAGTTGCCGACCAGATTTACTTCCTGCCCGTCACCCCGTATTTCGTGGAAAAAGTCATTGCGAAAGAAAAACCGGATGGCATCATGCTTGCATTCGGTGGACAGACGGCACTGAATTGTGGTGTTGCTCTCTACAAAGAAGGTATCTTCGAAAAATATGACGTGAAAGTGCTTGGCACCCCCGTACAAGCCATTATCGACACGGAAGACCGTGAAATCTTTGTCCAGAAACTCGACCAGATACATGTAAAGACCATCCAAAGCGAAGCCGTGGAAAATGCCGCTGATGCTCGTCGTGCTGCTGCCACGTTGGGATATCCGGTCATTGTCCGCGCTGCCTACGCACTTGGCGGACTGGGTTCCGGCTTCTGCGACAATGAAGAAGAACTGAATGTGCTGGTTGAGAAAGCTTTTTCCTTCTCTCCGCAGGTGCTCGTTGAAAAATCACTGCGTGGCTGGAAGGAAGTGGAATATGAGGTGGTGCGCGACCGCTTCGACAACTGCATCACCGTCTGCAACATGGAGAACTTCGACCCGCTGGGGATTCATACGGGAGAATCCATCGTTATTGCCCCTTCACAGACGCTTTCGAACACCGATTATCATAAATTGCGCGAACTGGCTATCCGTATCATCCGTCACATAGGTATTGTGGGAGAATGCAATGTGCAGTATGCCTATGACCCCGAAAGTGAAGATTACCGGGTGATTGAGGTGAACGCCCGCTTGAGCCGTTCTTCGGCTTTGGCCTCCAAGGCTACGGGTTATCCGCTTGCTTTTGTTGCCGCCAAGCTCGGACTCGGTTATGGCCTGTTCGACCTGAAGAACTCTGTGACAAAAACCACAAGCGCTTTCTTTGAACCTGCGCTGGACTATGTAGTCTGTAAAATCCCCCGTTGGGATTTGGGTAAGTTCCATGGAGTGGACAAGGAACTTGGTTCTTCAATGAAGTCCGTAGGCGAGGTGATGGCTATCGGACGTACTTTTGAAGAAGCTATTCAGAAAGGTTTGAGAATGATAGGGCAGGGCATGCACGGTTTTGTAGAGAACAAGGAACTCGTTATTGCCGATATAGATAAGGCGCTGCGCGAACCGACGGACAAGCGCATCTTTGTTATTTCAAAGGCTTTCCGCGCCGGATACACTGTAGACCAGGTGCACGAACTGACGAAGATTGATAAATGGTTCCTGGAGAAGCTGATGAACATCATGAATACCAGCAAGGAACTGCAGGGGCTCTGTCATTCTGAGCTTGCCGAAGAATCTACTCCCTCAGCACAGTGCAGAGGAGAAGAGATTCTTCACTTCGTTCAGAATGACAAAGCGGCGCAAGAACTATTGCGAAAGGCTAAGGTGCAAGGCTTTTCTGACTTTCAGATAGCCCGTGCTATCGGTTTGGAGAAGTGTATGGATAGTGAAGACGGTATTCTTGCCATTCGTGCACTCCGTAAGAGTGTTGGCATCCTTCCTGTGGTGAAGCAAATCGACACCCTTGCAGCAGAGTACCCTGCACAGACCAATTATCTGTACCTTACGTATAGCGGTGTTGCTAACGATGTCCGTTATCTGGGCGACCGCAAATCCATTGTTGTTCTTGGTTCCGGGGCTTACCGTATCGGTTCTTCGGTGGAATTTGACTGGTGTGGTGTGCAGGCGTTGAATACCATCCGCAAGGAGGGGTATCGTAGCGTTATGATTAACTATAACCCCGAAACCGTATCTACGGACTACGATATGTGCGACCGTCT
>CAMTFK010000201.1 GCA_947071285.1 uncultured Bacteroides sp.
TTAGAGAGTGCGGAAGACCAACTACTCCAAGAGGAAGATTTTAATTCGGGAGTGTTTAAATTAAAGTTTGGTGAGTATCACGGTTATAAGGATGATGATATATTCACTATCGGTAACCGTAATATTATTCTTGAATTTATCCGTTTTACCCGTGGAAAGGTAACGGAAAAGATAAGAGAGATTGAACAGCAACTTATTGCCTAAAAGATTGCCCACCCCTAAAAAGGTGGGCTTTTTGTGCCTGTGCCCATCCCGTTTTGCTCGTACACTCGCAAAACGGGATGGGACCCAAAGCGGTACTTCGTTTTTTTTTGTTCTTCCGTTCCTTCTACCACGGAGGGGAGAGAATTGCTCATTCTCTGTTAAGAAGATATAAAATTATAACCTTTTCTTCTTGATTAATTGCGGGATATAAAATTATAACCTATCTTTGTAGAGTAATCAAAAAACAAATAGTTATGCCAACAGTTTTAATGTTATTCGGATTGAAGTTTAGAATCTACACAGCGGAGCATTTACCACCGCATTGTCATGTAACAAGTCAAGACGGCCAAGCCAAGTTTGAAATTCTGGATACGGTTAAGTTGATAGAAAACAAGGGGCTGAAACCAAAAGACTTGAAACTGGCAGAGTCGATTCTTGAAGAGAATCTGGAACTTATTCAGAATGAATGGAAAAAATTGCATGGGGATTTTTAATCCCCCATGCTTTTCAATAAAAGAAAGGAGGATGATATGAAGATTATTAAATTGTGGTTTGAGAATGGCAGGATATATATTACTAATGACAAGGGGGAGACTTTATACCAATCCTTGAAGTTTTATCCTCGCTTACTGACGGCTTCTGAAAAGCAAAGAAGTAATTATGAACTTGAACACTTCGGCATTCATTGGGATGATATTGACGAAGATGTGAGCTATGAGAGCTTTTATTATGATGATACCAAAGAACCGGCCTCTGGTATTCAAGATGCTTTCCTGTCTAATCCGGAACTGAATATTTCAGCTGTTGCCCGCCGCATGGGAATACAGCAAAGTTTGTTGGCAAGTTATATAAAGGGGACAAAAGTTCCTTCTTCAGAAAGAAAGAAGTTGATACTGGACACTATACATGATATAGGCCGTTCTTTACAAGAGGTATCTTTCTGAATTTATATGTAGACAAATAAAAAGGCTTCCACTTTGCGGGAGCCTTTTTTTGTATTTATTTTGGAATTGCCAGTATTTATATAGATATTTGTTGTGCCAAATAAAAACCAAATAATTCATCTCCTCATATCGTGTAACCCGTAGACAATCGGGTTCCGGGTGGTTCCGGTTGGCGCACGATATGAGGAGATGATATTTTAATACTATGAATGATGATGATTTATTAGTCTGGGTACTTGAGTATATATATGAAAAGGGTGGTTGTGATGATATTGGGGTAATGATGAAACATGAGCATGGAATAATACTTGAGCGTGACCGAATCCATAAATTGAGAAGAATGGCTGTTTCTACCGGATATGTTAAAGAGGATTCGTATGCTTATGGGAATCATCCACATTTATCTATGACAACTGAAGGCACAGCATATATGATGAAACTTAACAAAGTAAAGAGAGAGCAACCGGAGGTTATCGTGCAAAAGTGTGATAAATGGAAGATTGTGGAAAGAGCTTCTTATATTGCAGCTATTATAGGAGTTTTAATCGCATTATTAGCATGGTTATGCTAAGGATAATAATGCATATGATTAAGGCCTGATTCCTTCTTTCAAGTCTTTGAAGGCGCTGTTCTATGTTATTGTTCATGGGTAATATGATTTTGATTGCTACACAAAAATAGCATAGAAATACCAGAATAGGAAATTATTAATTAAATATCTAATATTATGAAGAAAGTAATGTTTTTGATGCTGATGATTATCAGTGTAAATATGATGGGACAGTCGATTAAATCAATAGAAGATGATCCTTTTGAAGGTACAAAGGTTATTGTTACAGATACTGAAAGACTAACAAAAGAAACCTTTAAAGATACTCGCGGGCAAACTATGTTTTATTTTAGAAGTGTCGGAAATCTGATTGTTTTTCATCTCTTATGGCAATGCCGTGATATTATTATTATATCAAAAGGGCAAAAAGCTTTGTTTTTAACAGAAGATGGTTCAAAAGTGACTTTGGAGGCTTTGGGAGACATTAGACCGGAAGCGGGAATTGCGTCAACTGCTGCTGTAAAACCTGCGGGGGTACTTGGACTGAATATTCCGTATGGTAGCACGGAAATCTTGGAATTATCAAAAAAGAATGTAACTGCCATACGCATTTATACGAGTGATGGTTATAAGGATTTTAACATAGATAAGAAAAAGCAATCTCTTATAAAAGAATGTTTGCATTTGCTGATTGAAAAGATGTGATGAAATAAAGCGGAGCGAAAAACTCCGCTTTATTTTTGCACTTCCAAATATTATCCCCATATTTGCAGTGCTAAAACAAGTTTATCGGCTTTACGATACCGGGATGGGCAACGGTTATAGCTCACTTGATGGGCTTTTTTTATGCCTATATTAAAATATTACGGCTGTCTTTCCCGTTCTTAATTTTGCTCTCCGGAGTAAGGTGATGAACTTGTTTTAGCGAACTCGGGAAAAGGCAGCCGTTTTTCTGTCTAAAACGCTAAAACAAGTTCATCAAAATGAAAAATCAAACTTCTGGCACATTGAACGTGCCTGCTTCCAGCATTCCTGCCGTGGGCGAATCTGTTAACGCTCTTACAGAGCAAGTTTCTGACCTGCAACGCCGCTACTATCGTAGCTTGGCTCCTGACTGCGAGCTTCGTAGTGCCTCTGACCGCTGGTACTTCAGTGCCATTCTCTCAACTTGTATCGGATTTATATTTCCTCCATTGTTTGCAGTGACTGCATTGTGCGTTTATAAGGCAAAGAAGTGCCAGAAAGGAGGTAAGAAATGATGTATTTTGTCTCTTATGTTAATACTTATAAGCCTCTGAACAATGCTTGTAAGGAACTGTCTGAATGGGTATCTGCATTTGAAAATCTATTGATAAAAGATGACTGTTCTTTGGATGCTTTCCATAATGAGATTGACACCGAGGTGGCAATGATTAATGCGAAAAATCCGAGAGTTCGTAAGATTAATGTACACCGCTATGATGGAGGTCTGGGAGTGAAAGCTTTTGCAGGGGATAATTCTGACTACAACAATGTTTTCATTATCTCTATTCGTAAAGTGAAGGGCACTTATGCGTTTTCAGAACGTCCGGCTTTGGAGAAAGGAGGTAAGGCATGGCTACAACGAAAGTAAACGAGATTGTACTGAGTGAAAAGGTGTCTAAGAATCTCGCTTTTTTACAGCAAGGATATGCGCAAGCACTTGCATCAGGATTGGATGATGCGATAGGTTTTCTTCTTGAAGAAAGCAATATGGGCAGTTCAGACCCGCGAAATCTGATTAATGTTTTGGGTACGCTGCATAATGCGCGTACAGAGTTTTTGAGCCTAATTCCTGAAGATATGAAAGGAGGCTCACATGAATGATCTATTAATTTATAGTCTTCCGGCAAGTGGCTTGAGTAATGCTATTGCAGTGGCCAAAGAGATACATGCTGAAATGGGTATGCAACCGAAAGAAATCAGGTTGGCAAATGGAGTGCGGGTTTCTTATAACTGGAAAGATGTAAAAGCCTTGGAAATTGGAGATATGAGCGAAGAAATATATATTTCAAAGAATCTGATTGCCTGATTTTTACTATTTTTGTCAGTATGAAAACGGATGATAAATTAGCAAAAGAACTGAAGGATGCTGTTAGCAATATCCATGGCATGAATTATCTTGTAGATAAAGGGATTGTCATGTTTAAACCGGATACAAGATGCGTAGAGGTACATTATTTGCTTTGGCATTCATACTCTAAAACTGGGCTTGTTAAGTTTTGCCGTTCTCTGTATTTCAATATGCAGATGAAGCGGATTGCTTCAAAGCTGGTTGTTGTTCCTGAAGAGCCAATCACTATCTGGGTTAATTATGGTTCTGTTCCTAATGAGTACGGGAAAATCGGAGTGATTAAGATGTGCCGTTATAATTTGGTGACAGGATTTGAGGTAGTGTAAAAGTGTGAATAGGATGAAATCCCCGGTAGGCTTCGGCTTATCGGGGATTTTTTATGTCCTTTTTCCTGCCATGGCTGCAAGATACCTTTGCAGCATGGGATCACATGCAGAACGCTTATCACAAGGTCGAAACCGGAATAGCTGGAGAGATAGAAGTAACCAGATGCCCGGAGAGCGATATCCACTCGATGTTATCATTGAGGGAGATACCGGTATAACCCAACAATGGGGACGCCAACAGGATAAAGAAGCGGTGGCAACGTTTAATGCAAAGGTACGAGCATGGGGTAATCAGGTTGATGCAGCGTTAAGGGCCTCTATTGATAACTGGATCACTAAGGATGTGAAGTTGTCAAAGTCGCTGAAGCAGAATTATCGTCATTATGGAAAGCCGATTGCTGAAGGGCAGGAGGTTACGAGTATCGGGTTTGCTTTTAAACCGGAAGGTATCTATGTTCATTTGGGCGTTGGTATGGGGTATAATATGCAGGGGGGTACTCGTATTTTGACAAAAAAGACGGATGATAAATGGAATCGTCAACCGAAACCATGGTTTAATCCGGTGATTGAGCAGCATATCCCGGCTTTGATCGAGATAGTGAGAGAATATTGCGGGACGCTGCTGGTGAATACTACGAGAATTTTTATCAATAGATAGTTATGGATGAAATTACAAAGAAAATAGGCAATTTCAGCTTTGTGGATACGACTGCCGGACAATATGCCATTAATATGAACTGGAGTCAGGAAATGAGCCAGTTCTTTAACGGTGATGCAAAAAACTGGGATGGTGATCCGACGAATGTGGCTGGGGTTCGGGTGGTGCCATGGGGACCGGATAACAATATGCCGAATGCTATCCGGAACTTACTGGAAAAAAATAATCTGGGACCGGGCATTCTGGACAGAAAAACGGGTTTGCTGTACGGTCAGGGTCCATTGCTTTACCGGGTGAAGATCGTGGATAACGAACGGGTGCAGGAGTGGCTGGTGGATGATGATATTCAGGAGTGGCTGGATAGTTGGGATTACCGGAAGTATATCCGGGATGCGCTGGTGGAATACACGCACATGAACGGGCAGTTCACGAAGTACTTTATGGGCAAAGGGGTGCGTATCGGTCGCCCATGGGTGAAGCGGCTGGAATGTTTGCATAGTAGTGAGTGCCGGCTTGTATGGCCGGAGAATGACAGTCGGTGCCTGGAAGATGTGACGGCGTATCTGACCGGTGATTTTGACAGTTACCGAAGCCGCAGTTTCCTGAAATATCCGGCTTTCGATAAGTGGCAGCCATCGAAATATGAAACAGCGGTGAAGTATCACTGTATGCGTAGTTTTGGGCGTAACATGTATGCGATATCCTGTTTTTACGGATCGGTTCCCTGGCTGGAGAATGCGAATAATCTTCCGGAGATTATCCGGCATTTGAATGAGAATATGATTGCAGCCGCGTATGTGGTGCATAGCCCCCACGAGTATTGGGTACAGAAAGAACAGCATGTGCGGGAAATGAATCCGGAATGGGATGATACGCGGGTGTATCAGGAGCTTGAGAAGCTGCGGGATGAAGTGACGAAAACCATTGCCAATGTGATGGCGGGGCAGAAGAATGCCGGCAAGTTCTTTTCTTGTGTGGACTTTGTGGATGACTTGGGAAATGTGCAGAGTTGGAAGATTGAACCGATAGAGATGAACATAGACAAGTACATCGAAGCTCAGGCGAAGATATCGCGCATTGCGGATAGCTCGACTACAAGCGGTTTCGGTTTGTCTCCGGCATTGGCCAATATCATTATTGACGGAAAGAGTGACAGCGGCAGCCAGATGCTTTATGCGCTGAAGATATTCTACGGGGCGGACACGCAAATTCCGGAGGATATTGCACTGGAGGCGATCAATGACGCCATCCGCATTAATTTCCCGAATAAGAAGGGGATATTCCTGGGTATTTACCGGAAGGTGATTAATAAGGAAGATAATGTGTCGGCGCCTGATCGCCCGACTAACCAAGTATAAAAAGCAGCTATGAAACAGAAGAAAGACATTGAATTTCCTGAATGCTGGGAAGAGGTGAAGCCGCTGGAGTGGCTTCATATCTTAAAAACAAGAGATAAGCTAATGCACCGGTCAGGCCTCAATCTTCGCGATGTGAAACGTGACTGGTGCGCGTATGTATTGAAGAATCGGGGATATCGCCTTCAGGGAGTGGATGACATGCTTATGGTTGACCGCTTGGCTGATACTTTGGACTGGATGTGGAAAGTAGAAGAGGATATCAATCTGGATGGTGTTCCTGTTACTGAAGCTCAGTTAATGTATGATTGTACTGTGAACCTGCTTCCGAAGTGGCGTTATCTGCAAGGCCCCGCCAGCCATGGGGCTGATCTGACCTTTGGCGAGTTCCGCCAGGCGGCTGCCGTGATAAACAAATATAATGCGGAGCATGATCCTACGGACCTGCGTGCATTGTGCGCAATTCTCTACCGGAAACCGGTAAAGGAAAAAGGGTGCGCATTGCGTGAACCCTTCCGGCCACAATACATGGGGCGATACATGGGGGCGGTCCGCTATATGCCGGAGTGGATTCAATGGGGAATTTATGCTTGGTTCGCTTACTTCTGCAATTACTTGTTTACCGGGGCTTTTATCATTGATGGAGTGGAGGTTTGCTTTGCACCGGTTTTTGAACGGCACCGGAAGAGTCCGGAGGCTCAACCTGGTATTATCCAGAATTTGGGAATGAACAGCGTATTGTATTCTGTTGCCGAAAGTGGTGTTTTCGGCAATGTGGACGCCACTGATGACACGCTGTTACTACGTGTGATGATGAAGTTGCTGGATGATAAACAGCGGGCTGACGAATTGATGAGAAACTTAAAAAAATAGCTGCTATGATTTTCAATAAGGACAAAAATGGTGCTCAGGAACTGCGGGAGCTGACCGGGAATTATTATGCGAACAATAAGTTCGATAAGATTTCCGGTGAAATAGAACTGGCCACTGAAGAACTTTCGTCACTGATAGGGGATGAAGTGGTGAAGCTGGCTGAAAAGTACTACACTGAACCTGATAAAGATACAGATGCGGAACTGGTGCGTAAAGTTCAACGCCCAGTTGCTATCTTGGCTACGCTTCGAATGTACCGGAAGAATGATCTCAGCCATGAAGATGATGGAAGAAAATTCAAGATGGCAACGGATAATAGTGAGAAACTTCCGTGGGAATGGCAACTGGATCGGGATGATGCACTACACCTGGAAGAATATTACCGGGCAGTGGATATTCTGATCCGCTACCTGAATAAAAAAGAGCTGAAGGAGTGGACGGATACATCATTGTACAAGTTATCTCAGACACTGATCATCCGGAACGGTGAGGCGTTTGACGGTTATTTCCCTATCGAGCGGAGCGAACGCATGTATCTGATGCTGGTACCGTTTATCAGGGAGGCGCAGATGCTGACAGTGAAGCGTGCATACGGCAGTGAATGGGAGGAATTGCTGAAGGAAAAAGAACCTTCGGAAACGGATGCGCATTTTGCTGCCTGTAAAGCTGTGGCGTTGCTGGCCATGAGCATGGCATTACGCCGGTTATCGTTGAGTGCTATTCCTGGCGGAGTGATCCGCAAATTTATGACGGAGAACGGGATGGGAGAAAGCGAACCTGCATCTCTGAAGGATGTGGAAAGGGTTGCCGGATGGATGGCGGATGATGCCGCAACCTGGGTGAATGAAATGAAGCTGGCGCGTGATGGCGGGCCGGTACACTATGAACTGTTGCCTAAGAATGACAGGCGGAATAAATATTGCAGGCTATGAATGTATTGCAAAGACCAAGAGATAGAGAGTTCTGCGGGACTATGCAGGACTATGTGATAGATACGGAAGTCTCAATCACTTTTGCTGTTGAATATGGCGGAAAAAGAATATTGGATGAGGATTATGTTCCTGATGCGGATTATTTGGTGAGAATCCGGAAGTTAGGTAAATTTTGTGAGAATGCATTGTGGAGTATATGGTGTGCAGGAGAAATAAGCTGGCAAAACAGTTCTGCCGGAGTATTTTCCTTTTTCATTGATGGCGTGTTGGATGTGGAGAGTTTTGTAATGTACAGCACTTTGCAAACTACAAAAGACGCATATTATCCGGGATGGCTGAGCGAAGTAAACCAAAAAGTAGTACATAAAGGATGTAAGGAGTATCTGAGTGGATATCTTATGCCAAATAATAATGTTCGTAAGGCTACTGTAACAGGCTATGATATCA
>CAMTFK010000202.1 GCA_947071285.1 uncultured Bacteroides sp.
CCCATATTAGCATCACCATACGAGGTAAGACTTACCAGATTCTTACCAAAGGCCTGTTCCAGCCGATCAAGAAAAATAGGGTTTGACGTTGGCAGGAAGTTAACCAATACTTTAACCCCACCTTTTTTGCAATCATACACATTCGCTTCCTGACCATTGCCAATGAGAACCCTTTGCTGATGCATGGTTATATCCGGAAACAACCTTTTGGCTGCACCTTCACTGTAAATGACATTAGCGTAATTCTTAGTGATCTTACACGATAACAGCACAACGCTGTTCGGAAGAAGGCTACGAACTTCTTTCGCTGACATTTCTTTGTTAATCCGGAGCTGTAGCTTTACGGCATCCGGAAATAACTTCTGTGCTTGTTCAATGTTCCTCAGTTCCATTTTCGTCTCTATTAAAAATTAGTACTCCAGTGACCTCTTCCATTTTATCTTTCGCCAGTTCCGGGATTCGAACCAATCCGCTCCGCCAGTTATTGAAAGTATAAATAGGAACTTTGCATTCATCAGCTAATTTCTTAGCCATTTCAGGTGATTCACACACCGGTAAGCTACGCAGATATGTACGTAGAGCCATACCATCATTTCTCCTTTTCAATTTTTTTTCCGCCATATTTATATTAATATTAGATTTTTATTATTAGATTTATAGTACAAATATACACTTATATTATAAATATATACTTTTAGTATAGTTAATATATGTTACAATATATACTTTAATTACATACTGCATGGCTAATTTCATATTAATCAGAGATTTATCTGACAAGAGAGGCATTACCCTTAGAGAACTGGCAAAACAGGTAGATCTTACAGAGGGAGCTATTCAAAAAATAATAGCAACAGGAAGTACCAAGACATCAACCTTGGAAGTAATAGCTCACGTATTGGAAGTACATCCCGGCATCTTTTTCGATGGTTATACTCCTACTACTAACCAATCAATAGCAAATGGGAACGGCTGTGCATCTTCCATATATGGAAATGCTTCAACCGGATCAATCAATGATAATGGAAAAGACAAGGATAAAGAAATAGAGCATCTAAAAGAATTGCTAAAAGAGAAAGAAAGAACGATTCAAATTCTCATGGGAAAAAAATAGTCTGAAAAGACTTCAGAGAGGTTAATCGATAAATATCAACATATTACATAGTCCTTACAGTTCTTTAACCGGGACGAAATCGGGACGTAAATATGAAATATAAGAATTTATTTTATTTAATAATCAGCACTTTAACAAAGCAGATACGTCGCCAATAAGTCTTGTCATCCCGACTACCGATAAAGCATTGATAATTCAAAGATTATCAATGCTTTTTTCTTTTAGACCTTTCTTCATTCAACCCAAATTGCTTATCTTTGCATAAACACACATCAGAATATACTTATGAAAAAAATTCTTGCTTATATTGCCCTTAGTTTTACGGCAATAACCGGTTATGCCGCTACTCCTTTCTGGATGCGCGACTTACAAATCTCACCCGATGGAACGGAAATTGCATTTTGCTATAAAGGAGACATTTACAAGGTGCCCGCTAAGGGCGGAACGGCTACACAGCTCACCACCCAGGACTCTTACGAGTGCACCCCTATATGGTCGCCGGATGGCAAGCAGATAGCTTTTGCCAGCGACAGAAACGGGAATTTCGACATCTTCGTGATGTCGGCAAATGGTGGAGCTGCCCGACGACTGACTACCCACTCCACCAACGAGCTACCGTCTACCTTTACTCCGGACGGCAAATATATCTTATTTTCGGCATCTATTCAGGACCCGGCAAGCAGCGCCCTCTTCCCTGCGGCCTCAATGACCGAGCTTTATAAGGTTCCCACAGCAGGCGGACGCACACTACAAGTATTGGGAACACCTGCCGAAGCTGTCTGTTTCGAGAAGTCCGGCAACCGTTTCCTCTATCAGGACCGCAAGGGAGGTGAAAATGAATGGAGAAAGCACCACACCTCTTCCATCACCCGGGATATATGGATGTGTGATTTAAAAACAGGCATGCAAACCAACCTTACCAACCGCGGAGGTGAAAACCGCAATCCCGTATTGGCACCGGACGGAGAAACCGTATACTTCCTGAGTGAGCGCGACGGCGGTTCATTCAATGTATATGCCTTCCCACTCTCCCAGCCGCAATCAGTGAAAGCAATCACTTCCTTCAAAACTCACCCTGTACGTTTCCTTTCCATGAGCAACGATGGCACATTGTGCTATGGATACGACGGAGAGATCTACACCCAGCAAGCGGGTTCCACTCCCCGGAAAATAAGTGTAAAAATCATACGAGACGACCAACCGCAATTAGTCAATCTGAAATATTCCGATAGAGCAACCTCAGCTACAGTGTCACCAGATGGAAAACAGATTGCCTTCATCGTGCGAGGCGAAGTATTCGTTACGTCGGCAGACTATGCCACCACCAAACAAATCACCCACACAGCAGCGCGCGAAAGTAATCTTTCATTCTCCCCGGACAACCGGACACTGGCTTATGATAGCGAACGCAACGGAAATCTGCAGATTTATCTGGCAAAAATAACCAGGGAAGAAGACCCTAACTTCCCCAATGCAACGCTGATAAAGGAAGAACCGTTGCTGCCCTCCACTACCATAGAGCGTAGCCACCCGCAATTCTCTCCCGATGGCAAAGAGCTTGCTTTCATTGAGGATCGCAATCGCCTGATGGTATTCAATCTGGAAACCAAGAAACTACGCCGTATTACCGATGGTTCCACCTGGTATAGCACTGGTGGTGGATTTGATTATGCATGGTCTCCGGACGGCAAGTGGTTTACTCTTGAATTTACAGGAAACAAACACGATCCCTACTCGGATATAGGTCTTGTAAGTGCGCAAGGCAATAGTGAAATAATCAACCTGACCAATAGCGGATACAACAGCGGTTCACCCTGTTTTGTGCTTGACGGCAATGCCATTCTTTTTGTAACCGAACGCTACGGCATGCGCGCGCATGCCTCATGGGGTTCGCTGGATGATGCCATGTTGGTATTCCTCAATCAAGATGCCTACGACAAGTTCAGCCTGAGCAAAGAAGACTATGAACTGTACAAAGAAGCCAATGCCGACCGGAAAAAGACGGAAGAGAAAGACAGCAATAAAGTGAAAGATATTGTAGTAGAGCTGAAAAACATAGAAGACCGCATCGTGCGTCTGACACCTAATTCCTCTGATATGAGCAGCACCGTTCTTTCCAAAGACGGCAAAACCCTCTACTACCTGACAAGTACAAAAGGTGGGCGAAACCTGTGGAAGATGGATTTGCGCAAGCAAGAAACCAAGCTACTCCACAAGATAGACGCCGGATGGACATCTATGGAAATGGATAAAGAAGGCAAAACTCTCTTCATCCTGAACAGCAAGAATATGCAGAAGATGAATCTGGCTTCCAATGAACTAAAACCTATTAAATATCTTGCCCAGATGAAGCTGGACTTGGCGGCTGAACGTGAATACATGTTCGACCATGTGTATAAGCAGCAACAGAAGCGTTTCTACAACACCAACATGCACGGTGTGAACTGGGATACCATGTCGGCAGCCTATCGCAAGTTCCTGCCGCACATCAATAATAATTATGACTTCTCGGAAGTATTGAGCGAATGGCTGGGCGAACTAAATGTGTCTCACACCGGTGGCCGTTTCTATCCGGACGGGCAAAGTGAACCCACAGCCAGCATGGGATTACTTTTCGATTGGAACTATCAGGATAAGGGTATGCTCATTGCCGAAGTCATAGAAAAAGGACCGTTCGACAAAGCCGATAGCAAAGTAAAAGCTGGCACTATTATTGAAAAGATTGACGGTACGGAAATCACTCCCGAAATGGACTATTACACGCTGCTCAATGATAAAGCTAAAAAGAAAACACTCGTTTCACTATATGACGCCAAGACTAAAGAGCGTTGGGAAGAGGTCGTAATCCCCATCAGAGACAGTGAGCTGAACCAACTGCTCTACGAACGTTGGGTGAAACAGCGTGCGGCAGATGTTGACAAATGGTCAGGTGGACGTCTGGGATATGTACACATCAAGTCGATGGGCGATGATAGTTTCCGTTCCATCTACTCGGACATTCTGGGAAAATACAATAATCGTGATGGCATTGTGATAGATACACGCTTCAATGGTGGCGGACGCCTGCACGAAGATATAGAAATATTGTTCAGTGGCAAGAAATACTTTACGCAAGTGGTTCGCGGACGCGAGTCCTGCGATATGCCCAGCCGCCGTTGGAACAAGCCGTCCATTATGCTAATGTGCGAAGCCAACTACTCCAATGCACATGGCACGCCGTGGGTATACAGTCATCAGAAGTTAGGTAAGCTGGTGGGCATGCCGGTTCCGGGCACCATGACCAGCGTATCGTGGGAACGTCTACAAGACCCGACATTGGTATTCGGTATTCCCGTGGTTGGTTATCGCCTGCCTGACGGCAGTTATCTGGAAAATACGCAGTTGGAGCCCGACGTGAAGGTTGCCAATTCACCCGAAACAATCATAAAGGGTGAAGATACACAACTGAAAACGGCGGTGGAGGAATTATTGAAACAACTACATTAGATAGTGATTATTAAGAAGCCAGGTTATGAACTTGGCTTCTTTTTCCTTACCTTTGCGCGAAATATAACAAATCATCTAAATTCATGTTTACTGACCTACTGAATTCCTCTTATTTCGCACTTTTCCTTATTGTTGCATTAGGCTTCATGTTGGGAAAAATCAAAATCAAAGGATTATCGCTGGACGTTTCAGCCGTCATCTTCATCGCCCTGCTATTCGGACATTTCGGTGTAGTTATTCCTAAAGAATTAGGAAACTTCGGATTAGTCCTTTTTATTTTCACTATCGGCATCCAGGCCGGCCCCGGCTTCTTCGACTCATTCCGAAGTAAGGGGAAAACGCTCATCATAATCACCATGCTGATTATCTGTTCGGCTTCGCTGACAGCGGTCGGACTAAAGTATCTCTTTGATATTGACACGCCAAGCGTAGTAGGCCTGATAGCCGGTGCATTGACCAGTACGCCGGGACTTGCCGTAGCCATTGACAGTACAAACTCGCCGTTAGCATCCATTTCTTATGGCATCGCATATCCGTTCGGTGTGATTGGCGTTATCCTGTTCGTAAAGCTGCTACCCCGAATCATGCGCATCGACCTGGACAAGGAAGCCCGTCGCCTGGAAAAAGAGCGTCGTGGACAATTTCCCGAACTGACCACTTGTATCTACCGTGTTGCCAATCCTGCCGTATTTGGTCGCAGCCTCCTGCAAATCAATGCGCGTGCCATGACCGGAGCTGTCATCTCGCGCCACAAACAGGGGGAACTGATTTCTATCCCAACGGCGCAAACCGTGCTTCACGAAAATGACTACATACAGGCAGTGGGTAGCGAAGAAGCGCTGAATCAACTTGCCGTCTTGGTGGGTGAGCGTGAGGAGGGCGAGTTGCCACTGGTAGATACGCAGGAAATCGAGTCGCTATTGCTGACAAAGAAAGACATGATTAACAAGCAGTTGGGAGACCTGAACCTGATGAAGAACTTCAATTGCACCGTAACCCGCGTCCGCCGAAGTGGTATCGATTTATCTCCTTCACCGGATTTGACTTTGAAGTTCGGTGATAAACTGATGGTGGTAGGAGAAAAAGAAGGACTTAAAGGACTGGCACGTTTGCTGGGGAATAATGCCAAGAAGCTGTCGGATACAGACTTCTTCCCTATCGCAATGGGTATTGTATTAGGTGTGTTATTCGGTAAGCTGAATATCACTTTCCCCGGTGGTTTGTCCTTCTCGCCGGGACTGACGGGTGGTATCCTGATGGTAGCTTTATTTTTGAGTGCGATTGGTAAAACAGGTCCTATCCTGTGGTCCATGTCCGGTCCGGCCAACCAATTGTTGAGGCAACTGGGGCTTTTGCTTTTCCTTGCCGAAGTCGGCACGTCAGCAGGTACCAATCTTGTGGCAACGTTTCAGGAAAGCGGTTGGCTACTGTTTGGGGTGGGTGCTGCGATAACGGTGGTGCCGATGCTGGTGGCTGTATTTGCCGGACTGTTTATATTCAAAATCAGCATACTCGACTTATTGGGCACTATTACCGGTGGTATGACCAGTACGCCGGGACTTGCCGCTGCCGACTCCATGACTGACAGTAATATCCCAAGCGTGGCCTATGCCACGGTTTATCCTATCGCAATGGTATTCCTCATCCTGTTTATACAAATAATTGCATCTGCGGTATATTGAAAAAGAGAATAGGTTTCCGCCATCACCCAATGAATGGCAGAAACCTATTTCCAATTCAAAAACTAATTATTTATGTAAAAATGGCTTATTCCATATAGACCTTATCGTCATTTCTTGTTCCTTTGTACCAATCATGGTATGAGGTACATCCGCTATTAACCCACTTTGTATACATAGGATAAGCTTCATCAATCCTGATAGTTTCCAAACACCATTTAAAGTCAGGAGACGGAATTTCAAGTACATTGGGGAAGTCAGCGTCATACTTGTTGT
Source organism: uncultured Bacteroides sp. (assembly GCA_947071285.1). GTDB lineage: Bacteria > Bacteroidota > Bacteroidia > Bacteroidales > Bacteroidaceae > Bacteroides. The sequence continues at coordinate 6,556 of CAMTFK010000202.1, forward strand.
AAGAATTAAGGTCGAATGTAGCCTTCCCGTTATTCAGCATCGGAATGTATGTGTCAGCCTTCGGCAGAGTAATCTGGATAACTTCCGTTTCCACTTTGGAAGCCCCTGCACGTACGTTCATATATCCACTCAATCCCTCAACGTATATTTTGCCATTGATGCCGAAGCTGTTAGTGAATGACGCCCCCGTTGCCATCACCTGGATATGGGCTCTTGCTTCATTGCTACCGGAAATTTCTTCAATGTGGAATCTCACTACAACATCGTTGAAGTCATAATCTCCCTGACTCGGGTAGTTGTCTTCGAACAACCACATTCCTTGCCACGTAATGCTACCGGGCGGCAATTCCGGAGTAGGTATTTCATTCTCAGGCGTCAGCGCGGGGTTAGACTCGATAAGACACAACAAATCATTATAGTCCTGGTCAAACCATCCATCCGGAAGCTGGTCTTCCATACCCAATGTCTGATATTCCTTATCACCGAACTTCAGTGTTCTGATGACTCCCGATGTAAGCAGTATTCCATTATATTTCTCATTGAACCGCGGAGTTGAATAGCGATATACCCCGGGAGAATATGAACAGGCAAAACCTATCTTACAATCAGTGAAGGTAGTAAGTTTCACTTTAGTACCGATAGTCTGCTTTCCGTCAAATACAGGAGTAAGATTCTGAATCTCAGTATCAGCATCCGTATACGTGTAATAATATAAACTGTTATTCAAATGGGCACCACCATTGCCTACATAAGTCACCCAAACTTCAGTTTCTTCACTTCCTACTATCAAGTCAGAACATACCGTATACGTATCACTTGGTGTGTTTCTGACGCCTTCGGGATAATAATTATTGATGGCAGTAATCAGCGCGTCAGAGAGTTCACCCTCTGCTTTCGTAACAGCTTTATTTACAACGACATCCCCCTTACTATAGGTAGACATCTGGCCATTCATCAACAGATATAATTTGTCTGTTGCTTTAGGAATTCTGACACTTTTCTCAAACGGAGCATAATCTATCAGAATAGGCTCTCCCACCAAATGCCCTTCAACATAAGGGTCGCCGGCATACAGTAGGCAACGGGTGTTTTCCGTAGTATTAACACGTACGGTTATTTCATCCACTAAGGAGAAGTCTTTTCCGGGTTCGGGTTCCTGATAAGAATTCTTCACCTCACATGAGAATAACGTGAAAACACTAACCAATAATAATAATAATTTCTTCATACCTTCTTTATAAAATGAACACATTATCTGTTAGTCACAGAACAAATCTACAACTTTTTATTCTAATATACAAATTATAATCTAATAATTCAAAGATTGAAGCTTTTATCCGGAATAAGCACATCTTTATGCCATTTTATGACAAAATAAGAAATATATCAACATTTACAACATAGTGTATATAACTGTTCCAAAAGAAAATCAAACCGCGTTATTTTGTATGCAATATTCATTTCTGTTTCTGCTCTGCTCCATCACTTTCCCCACCCCTTTTCAGATACCTTCTGAATGGGGGTACAATGAGTCAGGGAGTGAAAGGCATTCAGTCAAGGAGTGAAAGGCATTCAGTCCCTGACTGAATCAGGTTCACTCAACGAGTCGAAGGAAAAGCTGAAAGAAAGGAAGCAGTTTAGGGTTCTTTTTGTAAAAGAATATGTTTTTATCATATTATGTAGTGAATAAGTTATTTCGTCATTCACTTCATAATTGATAAGAAAGGAGTAAAAGTGATTAGCGTTTAGTGATTAGTGATAAGCAGTACTATCGTAATTCTCC
>CAMTFK010000203.1 GCA_947071285.1 uncultured Bacteroides sp.
TCTTTAAAAAACAATTAGTAGTATGGTTATAAGAAAGATTAGTTATTATAGAGTAATTGTGTCTCTTTGTCTGTTTATGTTCCTTTTATCTCCTGTTTTCGGAGACGAGAATTCAGCCGTTTCATTTGATAAGGAACTACCGAAGAATAACATAGTTACGATTCAGCCTGATTCTTTGCGTATTCTTCATAACCCGCTTACAGGATGGGTGCTCTATGCAAGTATGGGAGTGGATGCTGCGGATTTTTGGGCACAGTATGACCATATGTATATTCCTGAATTAGGACACAATGTTAGTGTGACAGATTATGCTCATACGCTTTATATTCGCGCTAGTTGGACAGATTTTAATCCACAGGAAGATGTATATGGTTGGAAAATTGATTCTAATTTAAGAGCATATATTGAAGGAGCTTATCAGCGGAATATGCGTTTGGCATTTCGTGTTGTAGTTGACAGTCGTGATAAGAGAACAGAATTTACTCCTCAATTTGTAAAAGATGCCGGTGCAAAAGGATTTATGAATAAAGGTAAATGGTCACCTTATTCTGATGATTCAGTTTTTCAGAAGTACTATACTAAATTTGTGAAGGCCCTGGCTAAAGATTTCAACGATCCTTCGAAAGTTGAATTTATAGATGGATTCGGACTTGGGAAATGGGGAGAATATCATACAATGATTTATTCAACAGGTGATGATACTCCAAAGAAAGCAGTTTTCGATTGGGTGACAGATATATATTCTCAAGCTTTTGATAAAGTTCCAGTAGTAATTAACTACCATAGATGGATTGGTGCGGGAAAAGATTGGGTAGATGATGAACATTTTGCTGCTGACAGTGAAGAAATGTTGGAAGAAGCAATCAAGAAAGGATATTCATTGCGTCATGATGCATTTGGCATGACAACCTATTATGGCAGTTGGGAGCGTAGGTTCGCAAAAAAATATCGTAATATCTGCCCCATTATTATGGAAGGTGGCTGGATTGTCAAATCACATAGTTATTGGCAGGATCCTAGAGGATATCGCAAGGATTCACACGAGGACGTAAGACGCGGTGAGTTTGATGACAGCAAAGAGGCACATGTCAATATGATGGATTTCCGTTTTGGCGATACAGAGTCCTGGTTTAAAGATGCTTTTGATTTAGTACGCCGATTCCTTCGGGAGGGGGGGTATAGGCTCTATCCCAGTGAAATCTCTTTGCCGCTAGAAGTCTCTAAAAAAACAACTCCGACTATTAAACATTGCTGGAACAATTTGGGATGGGGGTACTGTCCTACTAATATTCCGCAATGGAATCAAAAATATAAAGTAGCTTTCGCTTTGCTCGATTCTGAAACGAATGAGGTGCGATATACATTTGTGGATACGAATACTGATTTATCGAAGTGGATAAAAGGAAGTCCCGTTGAATATGTATTTGAGCCGGATATGTCCAAAGTTGAAACGGGTACTTATGTTTGGGCTGTGGGTTTGGTTGACCGGAGTAATAAAGATCTCATAGGGCTGGATATTGCCGCCAAAGGGGATATATTGGATTCGGGCTGGTTAAAATTGTCGAAAGTAAGCATAAAAAAATAAGAGCTATAGGTATGAAGATTAATTTTCAAAATATGTGCAGTTTGAGAAAAATAAGTTGTGGGCTTATTTTTTCTATGGCTATATCATTAGTCGCTTGTGGCAGTGATAATGATGAAGAAGGAGGTGATAATGGTGATGATGGTTTGGTAGAAGATACTTCTATTCCTGGAAACAGCATTGTCACGGTAAAGCAGAATCGAAATATCATTTTGCATAATCCTCTTTCCGGATGGGTATTATATGCGGGTATTGGTGATGGTTTATCTTCCACATTCTGGCAGGATTATGATAATTTCCCGTCATCGGAAGGCACTGTAAAGGTCTCTGATTATGCAAATACCTTATACCTTCGTGGTGCCTGGGCTGATTTTAATCCTGAAGAAGGAAAATATGCATGGAACTCCGATTGTGATACCCCTTCGGCTAAGCGACTGAAGATGTTGATAGAGGGAGCTAAGCAAAGAAATATGAAATTGGCCTTTACTTTTGTGGTGGATAGTCGTGATAAGCACTATAATTTTACTCCGAATTTTGTAAAAGAGGCTGGCGCGAAAGGATATGAAACACAAACAGGTTCAGTAAAAGTATGGTCTCCCTATCCGGATGATCCTATTTTCCAGAAATATTATGAGAAATTTATCAGGGCTTTGGCTAAGGATTTTAATGATCCCGACAAAGTACAGTTTGTAAGTGGTTCAGGATTTGGAAAATGGGGAGAATATCATAGTGTATGGTACTATCAGGTGCGTGAGTTGGGAAAACCGGAGCTGCCGACTCGTGAGGCTGTTTTCGATTGGGTGACAGATTTATATTCTCAAGTATTTGATAAAGTTCCTGTGTTTGTAAATTATCATCGTTGGATAGGTACAAGTAAGGAATGGGACGGCAATAATTATGATAAAGATACTGAAAGATTAATAGGAAAAGCAGTAGCTAAAGGATATTCATTACGTCACGATGCGTTTGGTATGAAAACTTATTATTCTACTTGGGAACGCAATTTTATAGCCAAGTGGAAGTATCTCGTTCCTGTAGTAATGGAAGGTGGCTGGGTGAAAAATTCTCATGGAAACTCGATTCAGGGAGATGGATATGCCAATTATGCAGAAGTACGTCAGGGTGAGTTTGATGAGGCTAAAACAGCCTGCGTCAATATGATGGATTTACGCTATAATTCAGACTTTCGTAATGGAGAAACTTATTCATGGTTTAATGAAGCTTTCCAATTAGTTAAACAATTCTGTACAGAAGGAAGCTACCGTTTATTTCCAGACAGGATTTCTTTGCCTACAACTATCTCTAATGGTAAACAGATTGAAATAGCGCACCGTTGGAATAATTTTGGTTGGGGATATTGTCCGACGAATATTCCCCAGTGGAAGAATAAATATAAAGTGGCTTTTGCTTTATTGGATACCAAGAATGATAAACCGAAGTATGTATTTGTTGATGGAGAACCGGAAGCTTGTGATTGGGTGAAAGGTACGGCTAAATCATATACGTTTACAACCCGGGTTGAAGGCGTGGAGGCAGGTAAATACATGTGGGCTGTTGGGATTGTTGACACGGCAAAGCAGAATGAGATTGGAATTCACCTTGCTGTAAAGAACAATGTAACATCTGCCGGCTGGTTGAAATTATTTGAAGTTACCGCTCGGTAAGTCATAGTCAATTGCTACGAGATACATTAATTGTTGGTAATGAGTGTATTGGCAGGTCATAGTTCTCCGGTTCGTTGGGCATATATCTCCAATGAACTGATTGTAAGTATCTGGTACTTAGCTAAATGATAAGTGCATGGAATGGCTGGAATAAGTATCTGCTTACGTATTGCCTGATATACATCTGAAAACTAGAAATAATAATTAACTGACGAAAACATTGATGAGAAAAAAAGTTTTGATTTTGGGATTGTGCCTATTGGGAGTCACACATTCTCTTTCGTCAAAAGATAAAAAGAGTATTCCTTTGTATAAGGATGCCAAAGCTCCAATTGAAAAACGTATTGATGATTTAATATCGCGTATGACATTGGAGGAGAAGATTTTGCAGCTAAACCAATATACATTGGGACGAAATAACAATGTGAATAATGTTGGCGAAGAAGTGAAAAAAGTACCGTCAGAGATTGGTTCTTTGATTTACTTTGATATAAATCCAGAGTTGCGTAATAGTATGCAGAAAAAAGCGATGGAAGAATCTCGTTTGGGTATTCCCATCATTTTTGGCTACGATGCTATTCATGGATTTCGCACCATATATCCTATTTCGTTGGGGCAGGCATGTTCATGGAATCCAGGATTGGTAGAACAGGCATGTGCGGTATCTGCACAAGAAGCCCGCATGTCTGGGGTTGATTGGACTTTTTCTCCCATGATCGACGTGGCACGTGATCCTCGATGGGGACGTGTAGCCGAAGGATATGGTGAAGATCCTTATACAAATGGAGTGTTTGCCGCTGCTTCGGTGCGTGGGTATCAGGGAGATGATATGTCAGCAGAGAACCGTATGGCTGCTTGTCTGAAACACTATGTAGGTTATGGTGCTTCGGAGGCTGGGCGAGATTATGTTTATACCGAAATTTCAGCTCAAACTCTTTGGGATACTTATCTACTGCCCTATGAGATGGGAGTGAAAGCTGGTGCGGCCACTTTGATGAGTTCTTTCAATGACATCAGTGGAGTACCCGGGTCAGCTAATCCTTATATCATGACCGAGATATTAAAGAAACGCTGGAAACATGACGGGTTCATTGTGTCTGACTGGGGGGCTGTGGAACAGTTAAAGAATCAGGGATTGGCCGCTACAAAGAAAGATGCTGCTCGGTATGCTTTTAATGCGGGGCTTGAAATGGATATGATGTCTCATGCCTACGATCGTCATCTGAAAGAGCTTGTAGAGGAAGGTAAGGTAACAATGGCACAAGTTGACGAATCAGTTCGTCGGGTATTGCGTGTAAAATTCCGTCTGGGTTTGTTCGAACGTCCTTATACTCCGGTTACTAATGAGAAGGATCGTTTTTTCCGTCCGCAAAGTATGGTTGTGGCCGCTCAACTGGCAGCAGAATCAATGGTGTTGTTGAAAAATGACAATCAGATATTACCACTTACAAACAAAAAAAAGATTGCCGTAGTAGGTCCAATGGCAAAAAATGGTTGGGACTTATTGGGTTCCTGGTGCGGACATGGAAAAGATACGGATGTGGAAATGCTCTATGATGGGTTGACTGCCGAGTTTGGAGGAGATGCCGAATTACGTTATGCAATGGGATGCAAACCGCAGGGCAATGACCGTTCAGGTTTTGCTGGCGCATTGGACGTTGCTCGTTGGTCTGATGTAGTCATTGTTTGTTTGGGCGAGATGCTTACCTGGAGTGGTGAGAATGCTTCCCGTTCTACGATTGCTTTGCCACAGATTCAGGAAGAATTGGTGAAAGAACTAAAGGAGGCTGGTAAACCTGTTATATTGGTGCTTTCTAATGGACGTCCCTTGGAGTTAAATCGCATGGAACCTCTTTGTGATGCTATATTGGAGATATGGCAACCGGGAATAAATGGTGCGCGTTCAATGGCAGGAATTTTATCCGGACGTATCAACCCTTCCGGTAAACTAGCCATGACGTTCCCTTACTCCACAGGACAAATTCCTATTTATTATAATCGCCGCAAGAGCGGACGCGGACATCAGGGATTTTATAAAGATATAACAAGCGATCCGTTATATCCGTTCGGGCATGGATTAAGTTATACCGAATTTAAGTATGGCACTGTTACCCCTTCTGCTACTAAGGTGAAGCGTAGCGATAAACTGTCGGCAGAAGTGACCGTTACCAACACCGGTGCCCGCGATGGAGCAGAGACTGTTCATTGGTTTATCTCCGATCCTTATTGCTCTATCACCCGTCCGGTGAAAGAACTGAAACACTTTGAGAAACAACTTATCAAAGCCGGAGAAACGAAGACTTTCCGTTTCGACATCGATCTGGAACGTGATTTCGGTTTTGTCAATGAGGATGGTAAACGCTTCCTTGAAGCCGGCGAATATCATATTCTGGTACAAGGACAGACCGTTAAAATAGAACTGATAGACTAAAAATGTAAAGAACAAAAGTGTGTGAAGAGCTGATAGCTAAGTTGGTTTTTTACACATATTATATTAACACAGAATCACCATGAAAAAGAAAATAGGAGGCATAGGTTTATGTATGCTTGCATGGAGTATATTAACCTGTGCACAGACAATCACTCCCCAAGCCGAACAACGTGCGAAGGACATTGTATCAAAAATGACTTTGCAAGAGAAAATAGAGTATATCTCCGGATATACCAGTTTTTCTCTGCGTGCCATTCCCCGTTTGGGAATACCTGAAATCAAGTTGGCTGACGGGCCGCAGGGAATTCGTAATCATGCTCCCAAGAGCACTTTATATCCTTCCGGAATACTTTCCGCTTCTACTTGGAACCGGGAATTACTTTATAAGTTAGGGCAAGGCTTGGGACAGGACGCCAAGGCAAGAGGAGTTAATATCCTGTTGGGCCCGGGCGTGAATATCTATCGTGCTCCGTTGTGCGGCCGTAACTTTGAATACTTCGGTGAAGACCCTTACTTGACAGGTGAAACGGCGAAACAATATATCCTGGGAGTACAATCGGAAGGAGTCATTGCTACAATCAAACACTTTGCTGCCAACAACCAGGAATGGAGCCGCCACCATGCCAGCTCTGACATAGACGAGCGTACTTTGCAGGAAATCTATTTCCCGGCTTTCCGGAAAGCAGTACAGGAAGCCAATGTCGGCGCCGTAATGAACAGCTACAATCTGTTGAACGGTGTCCATGCCACCGAACATAAATGGTTGAATATTGATGTCTTGCGCAATCTTTGGGGCTTCAAAGGTATTCTGATGTCGGACTGGACTTCTGTATATTCCGCCGTAGGCGCTGCTAACGCCGGACTTGACCTCGAAATGCCGAAAGGACGTTTTATGAATTTGGAGAATCTGTTGCCTGCTATCAAGACTGGCACAGTGACAGAAGAAACCATCAACCTGAAAGTACAACACATCCTGCAAACTCTGATTGCTTATGGTATGCTGGATAAGGAACAGAAAGACAGCAACATAGCAGAGGATAATCCTTTCTCCCGCCAGACAGCTTTAGAACTGGCGCGCGAGGGTGTAGTCCTGTTGAAGAATGAAGGAAACTTGCTCCCGCTGAAAGGGAAGACAGCCGTGGTGGGGCCTAATGCAAATTTGATTCCTACCGGTGGCGGTAGTGGATTTGTCACTCCTTTTTCTACCGTCTCAGTGGCTCAAGGCTTGAAGGAATTGAAGAAAAAGAATCTGTTACTATTGACGGATGATGTGATTTATGAAGATATTGTCCATGAGTTTTATACTGATGCTAATCGTCAGATGAAAGGCTTCAAGGCTGAATACTTTAAAAACAAGACCCTTTCGGGACAGCCTGAAGTAATACGCACGGAATCCTCTGTTGATTATGACTGGGGATATGGGGCACCTTTGGACGGCTTTCCGACAGATGGATTCTCTGTCCGTTGGACAGCCTGCTACATGCCACAAACTGACGGTCAGTTGAAACTTCATATCGGTGGTGATGACGGTTATCGTCTGTTTGTGAATGACAAGCATATTACAGGAGATTGGGGAAATCATTCATACTCTAGCCGTGAAGTTGAACTGCCGGTTGAGGGTGGTAAGGAGTACCGTTTCCGGATTGAATTCTTTGATAATATTTCTTCGGCCATCATTCGTTTTAATGCTTATAGCCTTAATGAGGCGAAACTTCGTCAAGGATTGGCAAAGGTGGATAATGTTGTGTTCTGCACAGGTTTCAATAGTAATACCGAAGGCGAAGGCTTTGACCGTCCGTTTGCCTTGCTTCGCTATCAGGAATTGTTTATCAAGAAGATTGCGTCCATGCATCCCAATGTTGTGGTTGTACTGAACGCTGGTGGCGGTGTGGATTTCACCAACTGGTATGATGCCGCAAAAGCGATTCTTATGGCCTGGTATCCGGGACAGGAAGGCGGCCAGGCAATTGCTGAAATCCTGACCGGTAAGATTTCTCCAAGTGGAAAGCTACCGATTTCTATCGAGCGGAAATGGGAAGATAATCCGGTGCACGGCAGTTATTACGAGAACTTAAAGGCGGAGATTAAGCGTGTAGACTATTCCGAAGGTGTCTTTGTCGGTTATCGTGGATACGACCGTTCGGGAAAAGAACCTTTCTATCCGTTTGGCTACGGTTTGTCCTATACTACTTTCGCTTATAGTAATATGGCTGCAGAGAAAACGGGTGAGCATCAGGTTACCGTTAGCTTTGATATAGAGAATACAGGTAAGATGGATGCTTCGGAAGTGGCACAGGTGTATGTGCATGATATACAGTCTTCTGTTCCCCGTCCGTTGAAAGAACTGAAAGGATATGAAAAGGTATTCTTGAAGAAAGGGGAGAAGAAGCGGGTTTCTGTTGTGCTGGATGAGGATGCATTCTCTTTTTACGATATGAATCAACACCGCTTTGTAGTGGAAAAAGGAGACTTTGAGATCTTAGTCGGGCCTGTTTCCAGTCAATTGCCTTTAAAGGCTACAGTTGAACTGTAATGACCGAATGATAAACAAATAAATATAGAATGAAAAAAACACTTTTATTGGGAGCGTCTCTGTTATGTTCCGTTTTTATAATGGCAACAGAGATTCCTTTTCAAAAAGCAGAAATA
>CAMTFK010000204.1 GCA_947071285.1 uncultured Bacteroides sp.
AAGAAGCCAAATCGTTCAAGCCGTCGGTGATTTTCCCTGATCCGGCAACGAACAAGGTGGTGAAGTAGCCAGTCCTTAAAATACTAATAATAAAAAGCCCCGTTTGCATCACGTAAACGGGGCTTTTTATTATTGAGAATATTATTATTTCTTCAACTGTTCATTCATAGCAGCAGCAGCCTTTCGACCGTCGCCCATAGCGAGAATAACGGTAGCACCGCCACGAACAATATCGCCACCGGCATAAATGGTCGGGATGGACGATTGCATATTCTCGTTCACGGCAATTGTACCTTTGCGTCCTACTTCCAGACCTGGAATGGATGAAGGTACAATCGGGTTGGGAGATACACCTACGCTGACGATAGCCAGGTCGATATCAATCGTTTCTGTTGCTCCCGGAATGGGAACAGGGCTACGGCGTCCGGAAGCATCCGGTTCACCAAGCTCCATCTTTTGCAGAATGACTTGTTTCACCTTTCCTTGTTCGTCGGCAATGTATTCTATCGGATTGTGCAGTGTGAGGAATTCAACACCTTCCTCTTTGGCATGCTTCACCTCTTCGATACGTGCTGGCATTTCCTCTTCGGAACGACGATAAATAATCATAGCACGTTCGGCACCCAGGCGGCGTGCAGTACGCACTGAATCCATCGCTGTATTTCCGCCACCGATAACGGCTACGTTCTTTCCGAAAGGCACAGGAGTGTCAGAGTCTTCGCTTGCTGCATCCATCAGGTTCACACGCGTCAGGTATTCATTGGATGACAGGATGTTGATGGAATTTTCGCCCGGAATATTCATAAAGTTAGGCAATCCGGCACCGGATGCCACGAATATTCCTTTGAAACCTTCTTCTTCCAACTGTTCCACGCTGATGGTTTTGCCGATGATACAGTCCTTAATGAAGTTAACCCCCATCTTGGCAAGATTGTCAATCTCTACATCTACCACCTTATTGGGCAGACGGAATTCGGGAATACCGTATTTTAATACACCTCCGATTTCATGCAGAGCCTCGAAGACAGTAACATCATAACCGTATTTCGCCATATCTCCTGCAAAGGAAAGTCCTGCAGGTCCGGAACCGATGACGGCAATCTTGATACCGTTCTTTTCCTTGATTTCCGGAACGGAGATTTGCCCGCTTTCGCGCTCATAGTCGGCGGCAAAACGCTCCAGATAGCCGATAGCTACCGGTTGTTCCTTCATCTTCAAGTGGATACATTTAGCTTCGCACTGTTTCTCTTGCGGACAAACGCGGCCGCAAACAGCAGGTAGGGCACTGGTTTCTTTCAGTGTCTTGGCAGCTTCAAGAATTTCTCCGCGTTCTATGTTCTTGATGAAGCGGGGAATGTCGATACCCACGGGGCAGCCTTCCATACAGCCCGGATTGGCACAGTCCAGACAGCGCTTGGCTTCTGTCAATGCCTGTTCCTCGGTCAGTCCCTGGTTTACTTCTTCCTTGCGGCTGTGTGAGCGGTACTCTGCGTCGAGTTCGTTCATTTCAACGCGCGGAATGGCGGTGCGTTCTTTCGGCTTCATGGCTTTGCGAAGTTCCAGACGCCATGCGGCATTGCGGCTTTTCTCATCCACTTCCTGTGTGGCTTCCGGCATGGCTTTACATACTTCGTCTTCTTCAAGCTTGTGCATTTCTTCACGTTCGATGCTTTTGAAAGCACCCATGCGTTTCAGCATTTCGTCAAAGTCTACCTGATGGCCGTCAAATTCCGGTCCGTCTACGCAAACGAACTTGGTTTTTCCACCGATAGTGATGCGGCAGGCACCGCACATACCGGTACCGTCCACCATAATGGTGTTCAGTGAAACGTCTGTCGGGATTTCATATTTTTTAGTCAGCAAACAAACAAATTTCATCATGATGGCGGGACCAATGGAGAAGCACTTGTTCACTTTCTCCCGTTTGATAACTTCTTCTACTCCTTCTGTGACCAATCCTTTGCGTCCATAAGAACCATCATCGGTCATAATGATAACCTCGTCTGCACTTTCACGCATTTCTTTTTCAAGGATAATCAGTTCTTTGCTACGTCCGGCAAGCACGGCAATAACGCGGTTACCGGCAGCTTTCAATGCTTGTACGATAGGAAGCATGGGGGCTACACCTACGCCGCCACCTGCACAGACCACCGTTCCGAAGTTCTCAATGTGAGTAGCCTGTCCCAACGGGCCCACTACATCGGTGATGTAGTCGCCTTCATTCAGTTCGCAAAGGCGGGTGGAGGAGAGGCCTACTTCCTGCACTACCAAAGTGATAGTGCCGCGCGTAGTGTCTGCCGCAGCAATTGTCAGCGGCATACGTTCGCCTTTTTCGCCTACACGTACAATGACAAAGTGTCCTGCCTTGCGTGAACGGGCAATCAAAGGTGCTTCAATCTCCAGTTTAAAAACCTTTTCTGAAAAATGTTCTTTGCTAATGATTTTGTTCATTATCTTATAATTTTGTTGGTATAATTACGTAATTACTTTCAGATTGTTACGGTTTGCAAAGATACGGGTTATTTGGTAAAAACAAAAGAAGAATTGGAGAAAACTACGCAGGCGTCTACTTTTGCAATATTTTATCGGGGCATTGAAGAAAGTCTGTTTGTGCAATTTGTCACCGGATGTCTTCCCTTCGTCACTATAATTTGCCAGCCTTGTCTACTTCACCTACTTTTGAAATAAAAAAGACGAAGAACATGTATAGAACTTTATTTTTAGGAACCCTATTGTCAGGTGTATCCTTAGTGGCTTGGTCGCAGCAACAAGATACGATTGCCGACCAGCGTTTGAAAGAAGTGGTGGTAACTGCTAAGCTTCCATTAGTTGAAATGTCTGCCGGAAAGACGACTTACCGGATGGATGCATCCATCACCCAAAGTACCGGAAGCCTTTATGACGTGTTATCTTCCTTGCCGGGTGTGATGATAGATTCCGGTGGAAATATCCTGTTGAACGGGCAAAGTGGCGCAATAATCCTGATAGACGGCAAGCCTACCTACCTTTCGGGAGATGAACTGATGAGTTTACTGAAATCCACTCCCGCCACCAATACTGATAAGATTGATTTAATAACCCAACCTTCTGCACTTTATGATGCGGCAGGTAGTACCGGGCTGATTGATATCCGTACAAGGAAAATCAAGCTGCGCGGCATGAACCTAAACTTGAACGGTAACGGCAGTTTGGGCCGGTCGGGTAGTGGCTATGGCAGTGCTTCAATGAACATTCGTGAAGACAAGTTCAATTTTTATTTGACCTATTCTTATTATCAAGGAAAGAATATTATTGATATGTTTATCGACCGTATTTTCAGTCGGGATGAAGAAAGAATGACACAGGATTCTTACCGGAAACGGGAAACCACTTCGCATTATTTGCGCACTGGATGTGATTTCTATCTTAATAAGCGAACTGTCTGGGGAACTTCCTTTAGCGGAAATTTCTCCGGGCAGAAAGAGAATGCTGATATGTTTACGAAGATTCAAGAGGGAAGAACGGCAGGGAATACCTATAGTTATACAGATCGTGACCGGAATAATCTCTCGGTAGGCACCAATGTGGTGCACGAACTAAAGAAGGAAGGTGGAGAGGTTAGTGCTTCTTTTGATTATTTTCATTACTATAATACTGAAAACCAACTGATGGATAGTTTTAAACCCGATACATTGAAAGGGGATATGCGGGGAAATATCAACTTGTATGTGGGGCAGGCAGATGCCATTTATCCTTTGAATGAGCGGTGGAAGTTGCAGGCAGGAGCAAAGACTTCGTTTGTAGAGATAGATAATACGGCGGGTTATATGCGTCCATCCGTTTCAGGCTGGCTATCTGATGGCTCACTTGGTTCCCATTTTGTGTATAATGAAAATATAAATGCAGCTTACCTGCAAGTTGGTTATGAGACAGACTGTTTGAAGCTTACGGCAGGGCTGAGGTTGGAACATACCCGTGTGCACGGCAATTTTGGAGGGAATACGGTGCAAAAAGACTCTTCGTTCACTACGAATTATCTTCATCTGTTTCCTACATTGGCTTTGCAGTACAATGTATCTTTGAACCATGCATTCCAATTCTCTTATGGTAGACGCATTGCCCGTCCCAATTACAATGACCTGAATCCTTTTACTTATATTTTCGATGAGTATACTCACGAAGGAGGAAATACGAAACTGCGTTCTTCTTTCTCTGATAATATAGAGTTGGCCTATGTGTATCGTGATTGGCTGCAAACAGTTTTCTTTTGCTCACATACGGAGGATGCTATCATGAAAAGCTATCAGGAACGGGAGAACCAATGTATCTATGTGATGCCCGAGAATCTTTCATCTTATACGCAAACCGGTATACGTATTCATGCCGCCAATCTTGGATTGACTCAGTTCTGGAAGATGAATCTGACGGCTATCGGTATGTATAACGATTATAACTGGACGGAACAGGGTAGTAAGCTGAAGAACCGTATGTTTACCCCGATATTCAGTAGCATTAACCAGTTCACCTTCACTTCTACGTGGTCGGCGGAACTTTCAGCAAGCTATAACGGGAGAATGGCTTACGGGCAAGCGACTGTTCATCCGGCATTTGAGATGAATGTGGGTATTCAGAAGAAGGTGTTCCGTGGCAAAGGCTCTGTAACCTTGTTTGCCAAAGATATATTTGATACTAATTTGCAAAAGGTGGATGTCCGGGCTCTCGGTACACGTGCCTTTGTAGACGAGCGCCATAACAAGCGCGTGGTGGGTATCGCTTTCATGTGGCGTTTTCAGAAAGGCAGCGAGGCGAAAGAAAGCAGGCGAAAAAGTGAGGTAGATGAAACAAAAAGAGTAAATTTGTAGTTGCTATGGACAGACAGTGGAACAGATGGTTGGCTCCGGCATCGTTTGCCGTGATTCTTTTCTTGTGTATTCGTGTGGCGAATGATATTCCGAAGCACGAATATTATTGGGAGGCGAATAAGTGGGATTTTATGCTGAAGGATATGCTGGTGGTGCTCGTCATGTCCTATCCGATACTTTTTTCTATAAAGTGCTGGCTTCGTTTCTGTCGTAAGAAGAGGCTGGCATGGTGGAAGGAGTATGGGGTTGTCATTCTGGGTACTCCGTTTTGGTGTCTCCTGACGATGTGGATTATTCGTTTGCTGATGGGGCTCAATCTTGACTTATATGATGTTCCCATTCCAATTGTTGTGAGCATTTTGCTCGGAGGCTTTTGTTATACCTTTCTGCGCAATCAGCTGATACAGAAAGAAAATGAAGTTCAACGCCTGCAATTGGAAAAGATAAAGAACGATCAGCTTCAGACGGAATTGAAGTTCTTGAAGTCGCAGTATCATCCGCATTTTCTCTTCAATGTACTCAATACGGTTTACTTTCAAATAGACGAAAAGAATGAAGCGCCACGACAGACGCTTGAGCTGTTGTCCAATTTGCTCCGTTATCAATTGTATAATGATGGGGAAAAGGTACAGGTGCGTGTCGAGGTGGAGTATCTGAAACAATACATCGGTCTGTGCAAGCTTCGCGCCACAAAGCGTTTGCAGTTGCAGGTGTCTTTTGATGAAGTCCCCGGGGAATATGAAATTTATCCGTTATTGTTTGTGCCATTGGTGGAGAATGCTTTCAAATATGTGGGCGGGGAGTATTGCTTAACCTTGGGTATGTATTTGAAAGATGGAAGTTTGCATTTCGATATTGAAAACTCTATTCCGGAATCACCGGTACCGCAAGAAAGGAAGCAAGGGATTGGCCTCGAAAACTTAAAGCGTAGGTTGGAATTACTTTATCAGGGGCGTCATGCGCTGGATATACATAAAGGGAATACATTGTTTACAGTGAAACTTGTGATAAGATTATAAAATGAAACAGATAAAATGTATCATAACTGATGATGAGCCTACTGCATGCGAGGGATTAAAGCGTTATGTGGAGAAGGTGGATTTCCTGACTTTGACAGCTGTATGCGAGGATGCCATGCAACTGAATACCCTTTTGCAGACCGAGCAACCGGATTTATTGTTCCTGGATATTGAAATGCCGTATCTTTCGGGACTTGAACTGTTGGCATCTCTTGCTAATCCGCCTCATGTGATTATTACTTCGGCCTACGAACGGTATGCGTTGAAAGGGTACGAGCTGAATGTTGCGGATTATTTGTTGAAGCCGATTTCGTTCGACCGCTTTCTGAAAGCTGTAAATAAGGTGCATGTTCTTTTGCAACAAGAAAATCGGTTGAGTGAAGTTGTTGATTTCATCTTTGTTCGCTCAGACCGCCAGATGCACAAAGTATTCTTTAAGGATATTCTGGTTGTGGAGGGTTTGGAAAATTATGTTTGCATATATACGGAAGATGCCAAATTGCTGGTGCGCTCCACGATGAAGCGAATGACGGAGGCCCTTCCTAAAGAAACTTTTCTTCAAGTTCATAAATCGTATCTTATAAATATTGAAAAGATTGAATTGATAGATGGTAACAGGATTATGGTAGGACAGCATACCGTATCGGTGGCTCGTAACTTCCGTGAAGAAGTGTTTGGGCGGATTCTGAAGAATATGTTGTAGGATGAGTAGGTATGAAGTCCAGTTCTTGTTTTTATATTAATATGTATGGTCTTTTACCCTTTCAGAGTGCAATGAAAATCAGGAAATAATAAACCCAGGGCAATGCCCTGGGCTGTATAGATAAAAGGCTTTCAGCCTTGTGTTCCATTAATGCACAATATCTTTAGTCAATCATCTCAAATCCCGTATACGGCACCAATGCTTTCGGGATACGGATACCTTCCGGTGTCTGGTTATTTTCCAGCAGAGCGGCAACGATGCGCGGCAGTGCCAGGGCAGAACCATTCAGAGTATGGCAAAGTTCCGTTTTCTTTTCCCCACTGCGATAGCGGCATTTCAAACGGTTGGCCTGATATGTATCGAAGTTGGATACAGAACTTACTTCCAGCCAACGTTTCTGTGCTTCGGAATACACCTCGAAGTCGAAGCAAAGCGCAGCCGTAAAGCTCATATCACCACCACAAAGGCGAAGAATACGATACGGCAGTTCCAGTTTTTGCAACAAACCTTCCACGTGGTCCAGCATCTCCTTGTGAGATTGTTTAGAATGTTCCGGCTTGTCAATGCGAACCAGTTCTACTTTGGAGAACTCGTGCAAACGGTTTAAACCGCGTACATCCTTGCCATAAGAACCGGCTTCACGACGGAAACATTGTGTATATGCGCAATTCTTGATAGGAAGCTGCTTCTCTTCCAGAATCACATCGCGATAGATATTAGTAACAGGAACTTCAGCCGTCGGAATGAGATACAAGTCATCTACTTCACAATGGTACATCTGACCTTCTTTATCAGGTAACTGACCTGTTCCGTAACCGGAAGCAGCATTCACCACTGTCGGTGGCATGATTTCCAGATAACCCGATTTACGGGCTTCGTCCAAGAAGAAGTTAATCAGGGCGCGCTGCAACTGTGCACCTTTTCCTTTATAAACAGGAAATCCGGCTCCCGTAATTTTCACACCCAAGTCGAAATCAATCAAGTCATATTTCTTTGTCAGTTCCCAATGGGGCAGTGCGTCTTTGGGAAGTTCCGTCTCCATGCCTCCCATCTTTTCAACCACATTGTCTTCGGCACCTACGCCTTCGGGCACTTCATCATAAGGTACATTCGGAATGGTATAGAGCAGGTTTTGCATATCTTCGGCAGCCTGGTCCATTTCGGCCTGCAACGTCTTGTTGGCTTCCTTCAGCTCGGCTACACGGCTCTTAGCCACTTCAGCTTCCTCTTTCTTTCCTTCTTTCATCAGTTGCCCGACGGATTTGGAGATTGAGTTCACTTCAGAGAGGTTATTATCTAATACAGACTGTGTACTACGTCTTTTGTCGTTGAAGGCAATTACCTGGTCTATTGTCTCTTTGGCATTTTTGAAATGCTTTTTCTCCAGTCCGCGGATCACCGCGTCGGTGTTTTCTGTAATTTGTTTAATGGTAAGCATATCTTGATACTTGTTTTTGATGTTTCTCTTCTATATGAGTGTGCAAAGATAAATAAAAAACAAATAATGTGCGATGTTTCGCACAAAAAGAAGAGGGATGTAATCCATACGCGGATCACATCCCTCTTCTTTATTTCTTATTCCGAAACTTATGCTTCTGTAGTTTCAGCAGGGATTACAGATACATAGCGTCTGTCATCCTTGGTTACTTTGAACTGTACAGTTCCGTCTACTAAAGCGAAAAGAGTGTGGT
>CAMTFK010000205.1 GCA_947071285.1 uncultured Bacteroides sp.
CTCACTGTAGGGGCGTCAGCGGAGGCACTGTCAGGCGCAGGTAAGGGGCGATTGTTTGAGCGAAGCGAGTTCGAGCCCCGTCTGTGCATGGCAGTGTCGGAGTAGCCCCGGAAGTGCAGCCTTGATTTTTTCTTTTGGTATCTTTTCTTTTGCATCAAGGCAAAAGAAAAGTACATCATCTGCACTGC
The DNA here is from genome assembly GCA_947071285.1 of uncultured Bacteroides sp. Lineage (GTDB taxonomy): Bacteria > Bacteroidota > Bacteroidia > Bacteroidales > Bacteroidaceae > Bacteroides. The sequence continues at coordinate 189 of CAMTFK010000205.1, forward strand.
TGCAACACCCCCCTAAGCTCAGCCTGTGGCACGCCAAGAGATATAGCCTTTTCAAAGTCCTGTTTAGCCAGACTTTTCTTCTTTTGGGATAAATAGATCTGTCCTCGCATCAGGTAAGCTTCAGTTTGTGAGGAATTCAGTTTCAGAGCCTCTTCCAGATCAATCATGGCCAGGTCAATATGCTGCATATCCTGTTCCACCCCGGCACGTGCCACGTATAAGGCAGCATCTTCCGGATTTTCAACCAGCATCTTATTTAATATCTCCAAGGCTTTCTGCAAGTTTCCGTCTTTCTGTTCCAGGGTGGCCAGACCTAAACGGGCATTATAATTCTGAGGATCGAGTTTCAGTAAACGTTCGTAATCTGCCCGGGCAAATTTGAGGTCACGTTGACTTGCATAGATATAGGCACGCATCAGAAGGGCTTCTTTATTGTCCTTTTCCAAATCCAGCACCAGGGAGTAGTCTATACGTGCGTGGTCGTTCCGTCCCATTTCAAGATTCAGTGCAGCACGGTTCAGGAGGATGGGAATGGCACGCGGAGCAATATTCAGTGCAAAAGTATACGACTCTAAAGCTTGTTCATAATCACGTTGCCGACGCTGGATGGTGCCGAGATTGGAGAATAATAAGGCGTTATGCGGATTGGCCGGCTCCAGTTTCAAGGCTTGACGGATATAATTTTCCGCTTGTGCCAGGCTGTCTTGTTCGGTACAGGCGATGGCACGGTCGCTCAGTTCCTGATAAGTTTGGGAAAACACAGAGGTTACACCTATTATATATATAAGGAAAGAAAGAATAAACTTTTTCATAATGCTATTAAAGATTTTGTTGCTTACAGATAAACGGCCGTTTCTCTTAATGGGAACTACAGTTTCCTCTAATGGGAACGCTCGTTTCCTCTAATGGGAACTACAGTTTCCCCTCATGGGAACGCTCGTTTCTCTTAATGGGAACTGTAATGATGTGACTGATTTATACTAAAAATAGTTGGTACTTAATCCAACGGATAAGTATCAAACGCAAATAGTTCCGTGGACAGATAACGCTCTCCCGTATCAGGCAGAAGGGTTACAATCGTCTTATCTGCAAACTCCGGACGCTGAGCCAGCAAACGCGCCGCATACACTGCCGCACCGGAAGAGATACCCGCCAGCAATCCTTCGGTGGAAGCCAGTTCACGTCCGCCACGAATGGCTTCATCATCGGGCACGGGCAGCACTTCATCTACAACGGAAGCATCATAAATGGCAGGGATAAAATTAGCCCCGATGCCTTGAATGCGGTGCGGACCCGCCGTTCCTCCTTTCAAAACCGGAGAAGACGCAGGCTCTACGGCAACAATATACACATCCGGGTTATGTTTCTTCAACGCACGCGCCACTCCACAGACAGTCCCCCCCGTCCCCACTCCGGCAACGAAGACATCAATCTTTCCGTCTGTATCCGTCCAGATTTCTTCACCTGTAGTCAAGGCATGGATATGCGCGTTAGAAGGGTTTTCGAATTGTTGGAGAATAACGGAACCGGGAATAGCCTCCCGCAGTTCCTGCGCTTTTGCAATGGAACCGGACATCCCTGCCAGTCCATCCGTCAGCACGATTTCCGCACCAAAGGCTTTCAGGAGGTTACGGCGTTCCACACTCATGGTTTCGGGCATCGTAAGTATCAGATGATACCCTTTGATGGTGGCAACCATGGCCAGTCCAACACCGGTATTTCCGCTGGTAGGTTCTATGATGGTCGCACCGGGTTTCAATGCCCCGCGTACTTCCGCGTCTTCAATCATGGCAAGCGCCACGCGATCCTTCACACTGCCGGCCGGATTGAACGCTTCCAGTTTAGCGATTATATTCTGTTTCAATTCATATTTACTACTATATCCCGCCAGCTCCATAAGCGGAGTACGGCCGATCAGCTCTGTCAGATTCTTTGCTATTTTTGCCATAACAATCTAATTATTAAATGTCCCCATTTATAGGTATCTTCGCGCAAAGATAGATAAAAAACTATTTCGCCGCTCAAGTGTTACATTTCTATCACGTAAATTTGCATAATAAAATTTGTATAACTCTTACACCTTATTATATATATGTCACACGAACATCAACCTCATCACAGCCACAGCATCAATGCAGAGTCGTTGAACAAGGCTTTCATCATCGGCATAGTGCTCAATTTGGCCTTTGTCGCCGTAGAGTTCGCAGCCGGCTTCTGGTTCGACTCGCTCGCACTACTTTCCGATGCAGGGCATAATCTGAGCGATGTAGTCAGCCTTGTGTTGGCATTGCTCGCTTTCCGCCTTGCCAAGGTCAGGGCAAATGCACGTTATACATATGGTTATAAGAAGAGCACCATTCTCGTGTCGCTTCTCAATGCCGTCATCCTGCTGGTAGCGGTGGGCGCCATCGTTATCGAGAGTATCCACAAACTCAGTAATCCGGCAGTCGTTCCCGGCGGAGCCATTGCCTGGGTGGCGGGAGTGGGGGTAGTTATCAACGCCTTCACCGCTTTCCTTTTCATGAAAGACAAAGAAAAAGACCTGAACGTGAAAGGGGCTTATCTGCATATGGCGGCAGATGCGCTGGTGTCGGTCGGTGTATTGGTGGCAGGCATCGTCATCAGCCGGACGGGCTGGTATATCATCGACCCGATTATCGGCCTGATAGTAGCCGTTGTCATCCTCATCTCCACCTGGAATTTGCTGCACGATAGCCTTCGCCTGACGTTGGACGGTGTGCCCAGCAGCATCGATAGTAAAAAAGTGGTGGAAGCCATCCGTGCCATTCGCGGCGTAGACGACGTCCACCACATACATATATGGGCCATCAGCACCACTGAAAATGCACTGACAGCCCATATCGTATTAAAGGAACCGGAGGACATGCAAGAGGTGAAACACCTTATCCGCCACCGGCTCGAAGATTTCGGTATCGGTCATGCCACACTGGAATTTGAAATTCCGGGTGAACATTGCGAAGCCGTCTTTGCGAATGATTAGCTACGTTTGATATAGTCTACCACCCATGCACCGACTTCTTTCGTACCATATTTCTCGCCACCTTCTACCTGGATTTCCGGTGTGCGGACGTTAGCATCCAGAGATGCATCCACAGCTTTGCGGATTAATGCACCTTCTTCCTTGAGGTCAAAATATTCGAATAGCATAGCGGCTGAAAGGATTTGTGCCAACGGATTAGCGATATTCAAGCCTTTAGCCTGCGGCCATGAACCATGAATCGGTTCGAACACCGGAGTACTTTCGCCCGTAGAAGCGGAAGGAAGCAAGCCCATAGAACCGCTGATAACGGACCCTTCGTCGGTAAGGATATCACCGAAAGTATTTTCCGTAACCATCACATCGAAAAACTTAGGTTCCTGAATCATCTTCATGGCAGCATTGTCCACAAACATATAGTCCGTAGTCACTTCGGGATATTGCGGAGCCATCTCCTGGGCAATCTGTCTCCACAGGCGTGAAGATGCCAGCACGTTTGCTTTATCTACCACTGTGAGGTGCTTATTACGCTTCATGGCATATTCAAAACCAACTTTCAGGATACGTTCAATCTCCGGACGGGTGTACATATTGGTATCATACGCCTTGTCATTATCCTGATATTTCTCACCGAAATACATACCGCCTGTCAGCTCGCGAATGCAAAGAAAATCCGCACCGTCCACTAATTCGGCACGGAGCGGAGACTTATGAAGTAGGCATTTGAAAGTCTGCACGGGACGGATATTGGCAAACAATCCCAGTTTCTTACGCATAGCCAGCAGGCCCTGTTCGGGACGTACTTTTGCCGTGGGATCATTATCAAATTTCGGGTCGCCTACGGCAGAGAACAGAACGGCATCGGCATTCTTACATACTTCGTAAGTAGCTTCGGGGAACGGATCACCCACTTTGTCGATAGCGTCTGCGCCACAAATAGCGTATTCATAGCTTACTTTATGTCCGAATTTCTCACAAACGGCGCTCATTACGTCTACACCTACAACGGAAATCTCGGGGCCAATGCCGTCTCCGGCTAATACTGCAATTTTAAAATCCATTTTCTTCTAATTTATTTTATAATGTTTTGTTTCTTAATTATATAAATGATAATTTATTGACGTGATATACGGAGTAACTTCATTCCCCTCCTCCAGTTGGAGGAGGGGTGCCCAAAGGGTGGGGTGGTAGGTGAGAAAAGAATTCCTTATTCTTATGATTAATAGGTATTTTATTACTTACCTACCACCTCCCCCTACGGGTACTCCTCCTCCCAGGAGGAGGAGAATGAAGATACTACTGTCAATCAACTGCCGCTCCTAAATTATCATTCATCCCACCTGTTCATACTCGTCTTCTATAATATTCAGCATCTTCATTGTCGCTTTGATTGCCGCTTCCGTCTGGTCGGCATCCAGTCCGCGGGTGCGGAACACCGTGTTGTCAAAGCTCCAGGTTATCACTGTCTGCACAAAAGCATCGGTGCGTCCGCCGGGAGGGATGCTCACGGCATAATTCGTCAGCATCGGGAAGCGACGCCCCAAAGTCACCTTATATATCTTGCGCAATGCACGCACAAAGGCATCATACTGACCGTCACCGCTCGAACTCTCTTCAAACTCCTGTCCGTTGATTTCAATCTTCAGCGTTGCCATGGGTTTCAGACCGTAAGCAAGGTTCACGATATAAGTCTTCAGTTTCACCTTCTCATTCATGATGCCATGCTTCAACACGTCAGAGACGATATAAGGAAGGTCTTCCTGAGTAACCAATTCTTTTTTATCCCCCAGTTCGATAATCCGCTCCGTCACCTTACGCATGGAGTCCTCATCCAGAGTCAGCCCCAGGTCTTCCAGGTTCTTGCGGATATTCGCCTTACCACTGTTTTTGCCCAATGCATACTCGCGCTTACGTCCGAAACGTTCGGGCAGCAAGTCATTGCAGTAAAGATTACTCTTATTATCGCCATCGGCATGCACTCCAGCCACCTGTGTAAACACATTCTCGCCCACAATCGGCTTGTTGGCAGGAATTGCAATACCCGAATAGGACTCAACCACCCGGCTGACCTCATTCAAACGGCCTTCGTCGATATTGGTGATGGCATTGAAATGGTCTTTCAGAATAGCCTGCACACTGGAAAGCGGCGCATTTCCGGCACGCTCACCCAAACCGTTGATAGTGGTATGAAGTCCCTTTGCACCACTCAGCACGGCAGCAAGCACGTTGCTCACAGCCAGGTCGTAATCATTATGCGGATGGAAATCGAAGTGGGCATGCGGATAACGTTTCACCATCTTCCGCATATATTCGATGACTTGCAACGGATTCAGTACGCCTAAGGTATCAGGCAGCATATATCGCTTGATATTCGTATGCAGCAATGCATCCATCATCTGGAACACATACTCCGGAGAGTCTTTCATCCCATTGCTCCAGTCTTCCAGATAAATATTGACCTCCATATCCTGCTCATTGGCATAATTCACCACGGCAATGATATCTTCAATATGTTCTTCGGAAGTTTTTCTCAACTGACACGTGCAATGTTTCAGTGAGCCTTTACACAACAAATTAATGACGCGGCAGCCGGTAGCGTGTATCCAGTCTACCGACATATGCCCGTCTACGAAACCCAACACCTCCACTTTCGGCAACAGGTTGCGTCGTGCCGCCCAGTCACATATCATCTTGACTGCGTCGAACTCACCATCCGAAACCCGCGCGGATGCTACTTCCACCCTGTCTACCTTCAGTTCTTCCAGTAGCAAACGGGCTATCATCAGCTTCTCATGGGGGACGAACGACACACCGCTGGTTTGCTCACCGTCGCGGAGTGTGGTGTCCATGATTTCTATTTGGGGCTGTTTATACTTCATTTTTATTTTCCCACGCTTCTATTTTATCTTTATTCTCTACCAGGAAATCTATATCATCCAGACCATTCATCAGGCAATGCTTCTTATAAGTATTGATTTCAAAGTTCTCACTTTTGCCTGTTGCTTTGTTAGTAATGGTTTGCTCCGGCAAATTCACTACTACTTCCGTCTTCGGATCGGCAGCGATAGAATCGAAAAGTTCTTTCAGGAACGGTTCGCTCACCACCACCGGCAATACGAAGTTATTCAATTCATTATTCTTATGGATATCTGCGAAGAAGCTGCTGACTACTACTCGGAAACCATAGTCCGCGATAGCCCATGCAGCATGTTCACGACTGGAACCTGAACCGAAATTCTTTCCGGCAACAAGCACTTGTCCGCTATAGGTCGGATCATTCAGAACGAATGAATCTATTTTGTTTCCCTGTTTGTCATAGCGCCAGTCACGAAACAAATTCTCTCCGAAACCTTCTTTCGTCGTAGCTTTCAGAAAACGTGCAGGGATGATCTGGTCTGTATCTACATTCTCCAATGGGAGGGGGACACAAGTACTGGTGATTATATTGAATTTTTGTTTCATTGTTTTTTAGCTTTACGATTAAATTTTCTATTCCCACTCTTCATCAAATCAGTTCTCTCGGATCTGTAATCACTCCCGTCACCGCCGCAGCAGCAGCCACCAGCGGACTGGCAAGCAATGTGCGTGAACCCGGTCCCTGACGACCTTCAAAATTACGATTGCTTGTAGAAACCGCATATTTTCCGGCAGGCACCTTGTCATCATTCATTGCCAGGCAAGCTGAACATCCCGGCTGACGGATAGCAAATCCTGCTTCTTCCAGCACCTTATCCAAACCTTCTTCACGAATTTGTGCATCCACCATCCACGAACCGGGCACCAACCAGGCAACCACATGTTCCGCTTTCCTGCGTCCTTTCACCAAAGAAGTAAAAGCACGGAAGTCCTCGATACGTCCATTCGTACAAGCACCCAGGAATACGTAGTCAATCTTCTTGCCCAATACTCCCTCACCGGGTTTGAAGCCCATATAATCCATTGATTTCAGGAATGAAGCTTTTGCAGCCTCTCCCATACCCTCAGTGGTAGGGATATGTTGTGTGATGCCCATACCCATGCCCGGATTTGTTCCATAAGTAATCATCGGTTCGATATCTGCAGCATCAAAACGCACTTCTTTATCGAAGGTCGCATTCTCATCGCTCTTCAGCGTCTTCCAGTAAGCCAACGCTTTGTCCCATGCCTCACCTTGCGGAGCATATTCACGGCCTTTTATATATTCAAATGTTACCTCATCCGGTGCAACCATACCACCACGTGCACCCATCTCTATACTCAGGTTGCACAATGTCAGGCGTCCTTCCATTGTCAAACTGCGAACCGCTTCTCCGGCATATTCCACAAAATATCCCGTAGCACCGCTGGTTGTCATCTTAGACATCATGTAAAGAGCAAGATCTTTTGCCGTCACACCTTTACCCAGTTTTCCATCTACTGTAATGCGCATCGTCTTCGGACGTGTCTGCAAAATACATTGCGAAGCCATTACCATTTCCACCTCACTTGTACCGATACCGAAAGCCACCGCTCCCATAGCACCGTGTGTTGAAGTATGTGAGTCGCCACACACAATCGTCATTCCCGGCAGTGTCAGTCCACGTTCAGGACCTACCACATGGATAATACCATTCTTATCGTGTAACATACCGAAGTGTGTCAACCCGAAATCTTCCGCATTCTTAGCCAGTGTATCCACCTGTGTCTTTGAGATAGGGTCTTCAATCGGTTTATCCTGATCATGCGTCGGCGTATTATGGTCGGGCATACAGTAAATTTTTTCCGGACGGAAACACTTGATGCCACGTGCACGCAATCCTGCAAAAGCCTGCGGACTGGTCACTTCATGACAATAAAGGCGATCTATATATAACTGTGTGGGACCATCTTCCACTTGCTGAACCACGTGGGCATCCCAGATTTTATCAAATAATGTATTCATATCTTTTAGTTGTTAGCTAC
>CAMTFK010000206.1 GCA_947071285.1 uncultured Bacteroides sp.
CAACTAAAACAGAAATTAATATGAATCAGCTATTGAAACTGGACTATTACCACTCAGCTATGAATCAAAAAGATATTCTCACAGTTGAAACATGAAAGAATAAGAAATCCTTGTGAACCAAAACATCGCAATAAAAACAGTTTCTAAAAAAATTAATGGAAATGAAAGAACATTTATAGGATGGAAAACGTTATAACTACAAAACCATAATTCAAGACAAATTATGAATACGTTATTAACATCATTAATGCTTATAATTATGACTCACGAAATGCCAAAACTTCCATATGCTAACAACGCATTGGAACCTGTAATCAGTCAGCAAACAATAGATTACCACTATGGTAAGCACTTGCAAACATATGTAAATAACCTCAATAATCTGGTTCCGGGTACGGAATATGAGAATAAAGATTTAGTGACTATTGTGGCCACTGCACCGGATGGAGCTATCTTCAATAATGCCGGACAAGTTCTGAATCATACCCTCTACTTCCTGCAGTTTTCTCCGAAACCTGCTCACAGTGAACCCACAGGAAAATTGGCAGAAGCCATCAAACGCGACTTTGGAAGTTTTGACAACTTCAAGAAAGAGTTTGCAGCCGCTTCTGTAGGATTATTCGGGTCAGGTTGGTCCTGGTTGTCAGTAGACAAGAATGGCAAACTACACATTACTAAAGAACCTAACGGAAGTAACCCGGTGCGTTCCGGTCTCACTCCGTTGCTGGGCTTCGACGTTTGGGAACATGCTTACTATCTCGACTACCAAAACCGTCGCGCCGATCATATAAATGCTCTTTGGGGCATCATCGATTGGGACGTAGTAGGCAGCCGAATGAAATAACAACAACATCATAAACTCTTTTTAAGCGTACCTTTGTGGATGGTTATTCCCGAAGGTACGCTTTGTGTATCCAATCTAACATCTTTTAAAGAAAAACCTTACCAACTGAAAACATTTATCATTAACTTTGCTAAACATAAACGTTTAACAATTAGAAATGAAACTTATTGTAGTCACAGCCCCCACATTTTTTGTGGAAGAAGACAAGATTATCACAGCACTTTTTGAAGAAGGGCTGGATATTCTGCATCTGAGGAAGCCGGAAACACCTGCCATGTATTCCGAACGCCTTTTGACGCTAATTCCCGAAAAATATCACAGGCGCATCGTTACTCACGAACATTTCTATCTGAAAGAGGAGTTCGACCTCATGGGTATCCATCTGAACTCACGCAATCCGAATGAACCACATGACTATTCAGGACACGTCAGTTGCACTTGCCACTCGGTAGAAGAGGTGAAAAATAAAAAGCATTTTTATGATTATGTGTTTATGAGTCCGGTTTATGATTGCATCACTAAACAGGGAACTCTTTCCGGCTATACCCCCGAAGAGCTACGCGCAGCAGGAAAAGAAAGGATAATTGACACAAAAGTAATGGCTTTAGGTGGAATCACCCCCGATAACATTCTGGAAATAAAAGATTTTGGTTTTGGCGGCGCAGTAGTACTAGGCGACTTATGGAATAAATTCAATGTCTGCACAGACCGGGATTATCTGGGCGTCATCCGCCATTTTAAGAAACTAAAGGAAATGGCAGATTAAAAACGAAATCCGATCCATCAACTTAGAATTTACCGTATTCCTTGTATTCTATTCCGGCAGGCAAAGTGAAATAGAACGTAGAGCCCTCTCCTTTTTTCGATTCTACACCGATACCACCACCATAATGTTCTACTATGGATTTTGTGATAGAAAGTCCTAAACCCGTACCACGGATATTATAGTTCATCTTCACAAAGCGCTCAAAAATGGCCCTACGGCTTTCTTCGTCAATACCACAACCTGTATCAGCCACATAAAAATAGAAATTGTCATTGCTCAGACGACGATAACCAATTCGCACACTACCTTGCTCAGTAAACTTCAAAGCATTTTTCACCAGATTATTAACCACCTGAGCAAAACGTACCCGGTCTATCATCAAACGACATTGAGGCAGTTTCTCTACAAACTCCAGCAGGATTCCCGATGGCCTGGGATGCGCATTCTCAACTGCACATATTTCCTCAATCAGAGCATTCACATCCACATCTCCATCATTATACTCTATCGTATTGGCTTCTATCTTCGAAAAGTCCAATAAGTCATTTATCATCTGAACCAGGAAATTCTTATTGTCATTAATCTCTTTCAAGAAAACCATCCGTTCTTCCCTACTCAGATTGTCAGTCTCTGCAAGTATATTCGTAAATCCTACGATAGCATTAAGCGGAGTACGTATCTCATGTGTCATATTAGCAATGAAAGCATTCTTCAACTGATTGCTTTCTTCCGCCACGTCATTTAGCTGCTGCAAAGTCTTCAGACGCTTGTTCTTACTCATGGATGTAGTAATCATAATAACCAAAAGCAACAAAATTATCACCCCAAAGCAGAGCAATATAATCTCATTTTTAGAGATAAATTCTGTCACCCAAAATCTATAATATATGGCAAGATCCGGTTTCATAAAATTGGTTATTAAAAAGATTAGGTAATATGATTGTTCTAAGTGGGAACAAATATACTAAAGAAAAAACAAATAAATGATTATTGGATACATGTTTTTCAAAAAAAGATAGGCTGCAAACCTATTCAACAGAGGTTTACAGCCTATAAATATCAGATTTTAAAATATTTATTTCAAGTCTTCAATCGCCGCTTGTGCCGCCGCCAGCCGTGCAATGGGCACTCTGAACGGAGAACAGCTTACATAGTTCAAACCTACCTTATGGCAGAATTTCACTGATGAAGGTTCGCCACCATGTTCACCACAAATACCACACTTCAAGTCCGGACGGATGGCACGGCCTTTTTCAGTAGCCATGCGCACCAACTGACCTACACCATTCTGGTCGAGAACCTGGAATGGGTCTACCTTCAAGATTTTCTTTTCCAGATAAACCGGGAGGAATGAAGCAATATCATCGCGCGAATAACCGAATGTCATCTGCGTCAAGTCATTCGTACCGAATGAGAAGAACTCGGCAGAAGAAGCAATGCGATCAGCAGTCAATGCAGCGCGAGGAATTTCAATCATCGTACCAACTTTGAAGTCAATGCTATCGCCCAATTCTTCAAAGAGTGTAGCAGCTTCTTCACGGATTACCTTTTCTTGTTCTTTGAACTCATACAAGATACCGGTCAATGGAACCATGATTTCGGGATGTGTCTCCACGCCTTCTTTCTTCAATTCCAAAGCTGCACCCAGAATGGCACGTGTCTGCATCTGCGTGATTTCAGGATACGTATTACCCAAACGGCATCCACGGTGTCCCAACATCGGGTTGTGTTCGCAAAGCGATTCTACACGTTGCTGGATATAATGCAGGCTAACACCCATTGCATCCGCCATTTCCTGTTGTCCCTTCAAATCGTGGGGAACAAACTCATGCAAAGGAGGATCGAGCAAACGCACAGTCACCGGACAACCTTCCATAGCCTTGAAGATACCCTTAAAGTCAGCTTGCTGGTAAGGCAAAATCTTAGCCAGAGCTTTGCGACGTCCTTCTGCATCTTCTGCAAGAATCATCTCACGCATAGCCTTTATTTTTTCACCTTCGAAGAACATGTGTTCCGTACGGCAAAGTCCGATACCTACAGCACCGAAATTACGCGCTACTCCGGCATCATGGGGAGTATCCGCATTGGTGCGAACCTGAAGTTTCGTATACTTATCAGCCAGCTCCATCAATTCTGCAAAATCTCCGGAAAGTTCGGCAGCTTTCGTCTCTACCTGACCTTTATAAACCACACCCGTACTACCGTTCAATGAAATGTAATCGCCTTCTTTCAACAGAACGCCATCTATCTCCACAGTACGAGCTTTATAATCAATATTCAATGCACCGGCACCGGACACACAACATTTACCCATACCACGGGCAACAACGGCTGCGTGAGAAGTCATACCACCACGGGCAGTAAGAATACCTTCTGCAACTGCCATACCAGCCAAATCTTCGGGAGAAGTTTCAATACGTACCATTACGATACGTTTGCCGGCAGCATGCCATTCGGCAGCATCGTCTGCAAAGAACACGATTTGTCCCGTAGCAGCACCCGGAGATGCGGGAAGACCGCGAGTCAGGGCTTTGGCTTGCTTCAGAGCAGACTTATCAAATACCGGGTGAAGTAATTCATCCAGCTTGTTAGGCTCACAACGCATCAATGCAGTCTTTTCATCAATCATACCCTGATGAAGCAGATCCATTGCAATCTTTACCATCGCCGCACCGGTACGTTTACCATTACGGGTCTGAAGGAACCAGAGTTTACCATCCTGAACAGTGAACTCCATATCCTGCATGTCTTTATAATGATTTTCCAGTTTAGTCTGGATAGCATCTAACTCCTTATAGATTTCCGGCATAGCCTCTTCCATTGACGGATATTTGGCAGCACGTTCTTCTTCACTGACACCTGCCAATTCCGCCCAGCGCTGTGAACCGATTTTTGTAATCTGTTGTGGTGTACGGATACCGGCTACCACGTCCTCGCCCTGTGCATTAATCAGATATTCACCATTGAACAAATCTTCACCGGTAGCAGCGTCGCGGCTAAAGCAAACACCCGTAGCCGAAGTTTCACCCATATTACCAAATACCATTGCCTGTACAGTAACGGCAGTACCCCATTCATCAGGTATACTCTCCATTTTGCGATACAGGATAGCACGTTCATTCATCCAAGAGTTGAACACTGCGCAAACCGCACCCCATAATTGCTCATAAGCACAAGTCGGGAAGTCTTTTCCGGTTTGTTTCTTAACAGCGGCTTTGAATTTCGTCACCAGTTCTTTCAGGTCTTCTACTGTCAGTTCATTATCCAACTGCACACCCTTCGCATGCTTCACTTCTTCAATGATAGCCTCAAACGGGTCGATGTCTTCTTTATTCGTCGGCTTCATGCCCAACACCACGTCACCATACATTTGTACGAAACGACGGTAAGAGTCCCATGCAAAACGGGCATTACCTGTTTTACGCGTCAACCCTTCTACTACTTCATCATTCAAACCCAAGTTGAGGATTGTATCCATCATACCCGGCATGGAAGCACGGGCGCCCGAACGAACGGATACCAATAACGGATTTTCTATATCACCGAATTTAGAACGCATCAACGTTTCTACATTTGCAATAGCATTTTCAACTTCGCTTTTCAACAGGGCAACAACTTTTTCCTGCCCCATCTCATTATATTCGGTACAAACCTCAGTCGTGATTGTAAAACCGGGAGGAACCGGAACCCCGATAAGGTTCATTTCGGCAAGGTTGGCACCTTTGCCCCCCAAAAGATTCTTCATGTCGGCCTTTCCTTCTGCCTGACCATTACCAAAGGTATAAACTCTTTTTTTGTCCATAATATAAATTTAAGTTTCTCGATTGTGATTTTTTTCTGTTCGCAAATCTAAGTATATTTCGCATACTAGAAAACTTTTTGAGAAAAAACTTTCTATCAAAATGCAATTTCGACATTGCAATCTTTAATATTTCACTTCATAGAGAGAAATCCCGAAAAAATGTCTATTTTTGCAGAATAATTTATTAGACTGGTGTAAAAGTGGCAAGAAATAGAAAAGAGCTTCCCCTACTGGAGAAAGTGACAATAACGGATGTGGCTGCCGAAGGAAAAGCCATCGCAAAGGTCAATGATTTGGTTATTTTCGTACCTTATGTCGTTCCCGGAGATGTAGTAGACCTGCAAATTAAGAGAAAAAAACATCATTATGCTGAAGCCGTAGCGGTGAAGTTCCACGAATATTCTCGTGAAAGAGCTGTCCCATTCTGCCAACACTATGGTGTATGCGGCGGTTGTAAATGGCAAGTTCTCCCCTATTCCGAACAAATCAAGTACAAGCAAAAGCAGGTGACGGACAACCTTACCCGCATCGGAAAAATAGAACTTCCGGAAATTTCCCCTATTCTCGGTTCAGAGAAGACGCAGTTTTATAGAAATAAACTGGAGTATACTTTTTCAAACAAACGTTGGCTGACGGAAGAAGAAATAAAACAGAATGTGGTATATGACCAGATGAATGCCGTAGGTTTCCATATTCCCAACGCTTTCGATAAAGTATTGGCCATAGAGAAGTGCTGGCTACAGGATGACATATCCAATCGCATCCGCAATGCCGTACGTGATTACGCTTACGAGCACAACTATTCATTCATCAATCTGCGCACTCAGGAGGGTATGTTGCGTAATATGATTGTCCGCACATCTACCACCGGAGAGTTGATGGTTATCCTCATTGCAAAGATAGAAGAAGACGGAGAAATGCCACTATTCAAGCAACTCCTGCAATATGTAGCCGACACATTCCCTGAAATTACTTCTCTTCTATACATTATTAATAATAAGCGGAACGATACCGTCACCGACCTGGATGTATATACCTTTAAAGGTAAAGACCACATCTTCGAAGAAATGGAAGGATTGCGTTTCAAGGTGGGGCCTAAATCATTCTACCAGACTAATTCAGAACAAGCGTATAATCTCTATAAGATAGCACGTGAGTTTGCCGGACTGACTGGGGAGGAACTGGTATACGACCTTTATACAGGTACGGGAACCATCGCCAATTTCGTGTCCAAACAAGCCCGCCAGGTCATCGGCATCGAATATGTGCCCGAAGCAATTGAAGATGCAAAGGTAAATGCGGAAATCAACGGAATTGAGAATACGCTATTCTTTGCCGGTGATATGAAGGATATGCTGACGCAGGATTTCATTAACGAATATGGTCGTCCGGATGTTATCATCACTGATCCCCCACGGGCAGGTATGCACCAGGATGTAGTAGATGTAATCTTATTCGCTGAGCCGAAACGCATTGTATATGTAAGCTGTAACCCTGCCACCCAGGCACGCGACTTGCAATTGCTTGACGTGAAATATAAAGTGAAAGCCGTGCAACCGGTAGATATGTTCCCACACACTCACCATGTGGAAAACGTAGTACTGCTGGAACTAAGAAATGAAGACTGAGAATTAATCACTAATCACTAACCATTAATCACCATCAACGTGGCAAGAGGAAAAATAGTAGCACGAGCCCGCACTCAATACACGGACTACACAGTTAAAGAGCCAATTGAGCTTATGGAGTTTCTGGCAGCCAAGATGCCGGACGCCAGCCGCACCAAACTAAAATCACTGCTCAGCAAGCGAGTGGTATTTGTAGACAGTGTGATAACCACTCAATACAACTTCCCGCTTAAACCGGGTATGAAAGTACAAATCAGCCGCGATAAAGGCAAAAAGGAGTTTCATAATAAGCTGCTGAAGATTGTATATGAGGATGCGTATATCATTGTGGTGGAAAAGATGCAGGGATTGTTATCAGTCAGCACCGAACGCCAGAAAGAACGCACTGCCTACCATATCTTAAATGAATACGTACAGCGTTCGAACGGACGTGGCAGTAGTGTCTATATCGTCCACCGCCTCGACCGCGATACTTCAGGGTTGATGATGTTTGCCAAAGACGAAAAGACGCAGTTTACTTTGCGTGATAACTGGCATGATATTGTGACCGACCGTCGTTATGTAGCTGTGGTTAACGGAGAAATGGAAAAGAACGCCGGCTGTGTGGTATCCTGGCTTACGGACCGTATGCTTTATGTCTATTCTAGTCCGACGGATGACGGAGGACAAAAATCCATTACGCACTACCGCACCATTAAACGTGCCAACGGTTATTCTCTGGTAGAATTGAACCTGGAAACAGGACGCAAGAACCAAATTCGTGTGCATATGCAAGATTTGGGACATCCTATTATTGGTGATGGACGTTATGGTCTGGAAGAAGTGAATCCTATCGGACGCTTGGCGTTACATGCTTTCAAACTCTGTTTCTATCATCCGGTGACGGGAGAGTTAATGCAGTTTGAAACACCCTATCCGTCAGATTTCAAGAAGTTGTTTCTAAAGAGAAAAGATTAAGCGAAAAGCGAATATAATAAAAGCGGGTCACTTTATAAAGTCTGTCTCTTATACACATCTGACGCTGCCGACGAAGAGGATAGTGT
>CAMTFK010000207.1 GCA_947071285.1 uncultured Bacteroides sp.
GGGTACTCCTCCTCCCGGGAGGAGGAGAATCAAGATAGCCCGTTTATTTAATCGAGATAGTGCTGTTTGTCATTTGATTCCTCTTTTATCCCTGCTTTGAATTAAAATCTGCATAACAATACACTCCTCCTTCTCCATCCCATTTGCAAATCCTTTTTCAAAGAGATAAAGCATACATTCTCAATATAATTAGTACATTTGCAGTGTAATCAACACTAAAAAGTACAATAAAGATGAACTTAAACAAAGTATTTGCCACTGTGCAGGAAGCCAGCCGCGAATTATTATCGCTGAGCGACCAGGAAATCAACCGGATTTTGCTGGCTGTAGCAGATGCCGCCCTGGCAAAATCGGACTTTATCCTTGCAGAAAACAAGAAGGACCTGGAAAGGATGGACCCTAAAGACCCGAAATACGACCGTTTGAAATTAACCGCAGAGCGTCTGCAAGGCATTGCTGCCGACACACGCAATGTAGCAACCCTTCCCTCTCCACTGGGACGCATATTGAAGAACAGCACACACCCGAAAGGAATGAGAATCAAAAAAGTAAGCGTTCCCTTTGGCGTCATCGGCATCATATACGAAGCACGCCCGAACGTTAGTTTCGATGTGTTCTCCCTCTGCCTGAAAAGCGGAAACGCCTGCATCCTGAAGGGTGGCAGCGATGCCGACTATTCCAATCGCGCCATCATCAGCGTGATACACGAAGTACTGGAACATTTCAACGTCAACCCACATATCGTAGAGTTGCTGCCCGCCAACCGTGAAGCAACCGCCGAACTGCTGAATGCCCGAGGCTACGTGGATTTGCTCATCCCCCGCGGCAGCAGCAACCTCATCAACTTTGTGCGCCAGAACGCCACCATCCCGGTCATTGAAACCGGCGCAGGCATCTGCCACACTTTCTTCGACCGATATGGTGACGCGAAGAAAGGTGCCGACATCATCAACAATGCCAAAACCCGCCGCGTCAGCGTCTGCAATGCTTTGGACTGCGTACTGATTGACGGAGACCGCCTCAGCGACCTCCCCGCCCTTTGCCAGCCGTTGCCCCAAAGCCACGTGGTAATCTATGCAGACCCTTATGCCTATAATGCCCTGAAAGGCAGCTATCCCGACGAACTGTTGAAAGAAGCCACAGAAGAGGACTTCGGCACCGAATTCCTGGACTACAAGATGTCCGTCAAAACCGTTCAATCCATCCGCGAAGCCATCGCACATATCCAGAAATACGGCTCCAAGCATAGCGAATGTATCGTGACCGAAGATGAATCCCGTGCCGAGTGGTTCTGCCGTGATGTGGATGCCGCCTGCGTATACGTCAACGTACCGACTTCCTTTACAGACGGAGCGCAGTTCGGACTGGGCGCCGAAATTGGTATCAGCACGCAGAAGCTGCATGCCCGTGGCCCCATGGCACTGGAAGAACTCACCACCTACAAGTGGATTATTGAAGGAGAAGGACAGGTGAGGGAGTGATAAGTGGTAGAGTGATAAGTGATTAGTATCTCCAATTATAAATCATAAATATATAAGATGAAGAAGTTTACTTGTGTGCAGGACATCGGCAATCTGAAGGCTGCACTGGATGAAGCATTTGAGATTAAGAAAGACCGTTTTAAATATGTAGAGTTGGGACGCAACAAAACGTTGATGATGATTTTCTTCAACTCCAGCCTGCGCACCCGTCTCAGCACCCAGAAAGCTGCTATGAATCTGGGTATGAACGTCATTGTGCTCGACATCAACCAGGGTGCATGGAAGCTGGAAACAGAACGCGGCGTCATCATGGACGGAGACAAACCCGAACACCTGCTGGAAGCCATCCCCGTGATGGGTTGCTACTGCGACATCATCGGTGTACGCTCCTTCGCCCGCTTCGAGAATAAGGAAGATGATTACAACGAAATCATCATCAACCAATTCATCCAACATTCCGGACGTCCGGTGTTCTCAATGGAAGCTGCCACACGCCATCCGTTGCAGAGTTTTGCCGACCTCATCACCATCGAGGAGTACAAAAAGACAGCACGCCCCAAAGTCGTAATGACCTGGGCACCCCATCCGCGCCCGTTGCCCCAAGCCGTGCCTAACTCATTCGCAGAGTGGATGAACGCTACAGATTATGATTTCGTCATCACCCATCCCGAAGGCTACGAACTTGCCCCGCAATTCGTGGGAAATGCCCGCGTGGAATACAATCAGATGAAAGCCTTTGAAGGTGCCGACTTCATCTACGCCAAGAACTGGGCAGCCTATGCAGGCGATAATTACGGACAGATTCTGAGCAAAGACCGCGAATGGACCGTCAGCGACCGCCAGATGGCTGTGACCAACAATGCCCGTTTCATGCACTGCCTGCCTGTACGCCGCAACATGATTGTAACGGACGACGTTATCGAAAGCCCCCAGTCTATCGTAATTCCCGAAGCCGCCAACCGCGAAATATCGGCTACGGTAGTATTGAAGAGACTGCTCCAATCGCTCTAAGAAAGTGAAAGTCTTTGTGTATTCCGGACGAATCAATATGCGCCCGGAATACGCAAAATGACTTCTGACATACCTTCCCTTTACTCCAAAAGCGAAGATAAGCAACATCTCAGCATTAAAAATAAGCGAGCTTATTTTGTACTGCTCTCGGTTTGCATTATCTTTGCCCCAAACAACGCTAAGAATTATGACTATAAAAGAGTTTTTTTCTTTCCGACAGAATAAATACTTCTGGGCGAACCTGATTGCAATGATTATTGTGGTTGCCCTTGCACTGTTTGGAGTATTGAAGGGGCTGGATATATATACCCGTCACGGCGAAGCTGTAGTGGTGCCCAATGTGAAAGGCATGGGAGTTGCAGAAGCTGAAAAGCTATTCCGCAACCAAGGCTTGAGCTGCATTGTTTCCGACTCCAGCTATGTGAAAAACTTACCTGCCGGATGCATCCTCGACTACAATCCTTCGGCCGGACAGAAAGTGAAAGAAGGACGCACCATTTATCTGACAATAAACACGCTTAGCACACCCCTGCAAGCCGTTCCCAATGTAGCGGACAACAGTTCCATGCGTCAGGCGCAGGCACGCCTGCTGGCATCCGGTTTCAAACTGGCCGAAAACCAGTACATACCCGGTGAGAAAGATTGGGTATACGGCGTGAAATATAAAGGACACACACTGACCAACGGTGAACAAGTGCCCGTAGGCGCCACGCTAACCCTGATAGTGGGAGATGGCGGAGCCTTACCCCAGGAAGGAGATTCCACCGGAGTGGAGACCGGCACACCCGTTTCCTCCGGAGATTCTGCTGCGGATGAATCCTGGTTCTAAATCAATGGACACACACGGGGAGTTTTCATTATAATAACACATAGAAAAAACAAGAGATGATAGAAGAATTGCCGGACGACATAGTGATTGATGACGACCTGGACGATGTAGAACCCGTCGGCGATGAGGCGCAACTCTATGAACACTTCCGTGTGGTAGTGGACAAGGGACAGGAGATGATGCGCGTAGACAAATACCTGTTCGACCGCCTGACGAACGCTTCGCGTAACCGTATTCAGAAAGCGGCGCAAGATGGTTTCGTGATGGCCAACAACAAACCCGTCAAAAGCAGCTACAAGGTGAAGCCAATGGACGTCATCACCATCATGATGGACCGTCCGCGTTATGAAAACGAAATCATCCCCGAAGATATTCCGCTTAATATCGTTTATGAAGATAAATACCTCATGGTAGTGAACAAGCCCGCCGGACTGGTTGTACATCCGGGACACGGAAACTATCAGGGTACTTTAGTGAATGCCCTCGCCTGGCATATGAAAGATAATCCCGATTACGATGCCAACGACCCTCACGTGGGACTGGTGCATCGCATCGATAAAGACACATCCGGTCTGCTCGTCATAGCCAAGACCCCGGATGCCAAAACCAACCTCGGCATACAGTTCTTCAATAAAACCACCAAACGCCGCTACCGTGCGCTGGTGTGGGGAGTTATGGAACAGGACGAAGGAACCGTCACAGGCAACATCGGCCGGAACCCCAAAGACCGTATGCAAATGACCGTCCTGCCCGACGACCAGGGAAAACATGCCGTAACCCATTACCGGGTACTGGAACGTTTGGGCTATGTCACCCTCGTAGAGTGCATCCTCGAAACAGGACGTACCCATCAGATTCGTGTGCATATGAAACACATCGGGCACGTGCTCTTTAATGATGAGCGCTACGGTGGACATGAGATTCTGAAAGGTACTCATTTTAGTAAATACAAACAATTTGTAAACAATTGCTTCGACACTTGTCCACGGCAGGCGCTGCACGCCATGACGCTGGGGTTTGTGCATCCCGCCACCGGCGAAGAGATGTATTTCACCTCGGAAATGCCCGACGATATGACCCGGCTGATAGACAAATGGAGAGGCTACATCAGTAACAGAGATTTAGAATGAAACGCACGATTGCTATCGTTTGCGGAGGTGACACCTCCGAATTCCAGGTTTCCCTGCGCAGTGCACAGGGCATCTATTCCTTTATTGATAAGGAGAAGTATACATTATATATTGTGGAAATGCAAGGGCTGGACTGGCATGCGCAACTCCCCGACGGCGGCAAAGCCCCCATCGACCGGAATGACTTCAGTTTCCAACTGGATGGCAAGAAGATTACCTTCGACTTTGCCTACATCACCATCCACGGCACCCCGGGCGAAGACGGACGTTTGCAAGGTTACTTCGACCTGCTCCACATCCCCTACTCCTGTTGCGGAGTGCTGGCAGCCGCTCTTACTTACGATAAGTTTGCCTGTAACCAATACCTGAAAGTGTTTGGCGTCCGCATTTCAGAGTCTTTAGTGCTCCGGCAGGGACAATCCATTTCCGACGAAGACGTGATAGAGAAGATTGGCTTGCCTTGCTTCATCAAGCCCAGTCTGGGTGGTTCAAGTTTCGGTGTAACAAAGGTTAAGACGAAAGAACAAATACAGCCTGCCATTGTTAAGGCATTCAACGAAGCGAAAGAAGTCCTGGTGGAAGCCTTTATGGAAGGAACGGAAATCACCTGTGGTTGTTACAAGACCAAAGAGAAGTCGGTAGTGTTCCCCATCACGGAAGTGGTGACGGATAACGAATTTTTTGACTACGACGCCAAGTATAACGGACAAGTTTCCGAAATCACTCCCGCCCGCATCTCCGACGACCTGACTCGCCGGGTACAGGCATTGACTTCCGCCATCTATGATATTCTGGGAGCCTCCGGCATCATCCGTGTGGATTATATCATTACAGCCGGAGACAAAGTCAACCTGCTGGAAGTAAACACCACACCCGGAATGACGACTACCAGTTTCATACCCCAGCAAGTGCGTGCTGCGGGACTGGATATCAAAGATGTAATGACAGATATTATCGAGAACAGATTTTAGCGATTAAGGGTTAGTGATTAGTGTTTAGCATTCAGTCGCTTCACTAATCAATAGCTCCTAATCACTAATCATTAAATAAATAATCACTATGGAAGTGGAATTTGATGAAATCCGCCCTTATCATGACGAGGAACTTCCTCGGATTTTTGAGGAACTGATTGCCGACCCGGCTTTCCGGCAGGTGGCGACTGCTGTTTTTCCGGAAGTTCCTTTTGAGGCACTTGCGCAGAAAATGCGTTCATGCAAGACGAAGTTGGAGTTTCAGAAAGCATTCTGTTATGTAATTCTGAAAAAGTTTGCTAAAGACACCACTCAGGGGGTGACTCTGGATCGCACGGCGCTATCGGATAAGGAGTCTGCTTATACCTATATATCCAATCACCGCGACATCATACTCGACTCAGGATTCTTGTCCGTAGAGTTGATAGACCAGGGCATAGACACGGTAGAGATTGCCATCGGAGACAACTTATTAATCTATCCCTGGATCAAGAAATTCGTGCGCGTCAACAAATCATTCATTGTGCAACGTGCCCTGACCATGCGACAGATGCTGGAGTCTTCGGCACGCATGTCGCGCTATATGCACCACACCATCAAGGACAAAAATCAATCCATCTGGATAGCCCAACGCGAAGGACGCGCGAAAGACTCGAACGACCGTACACAGGAAAGCGTTCTCAAAATGCTTGCCATGGGTGGAGAAGGCCACATCATTGACCGGCTGACGGAAATGAACATCGCTCCGCTCGCCATCTCGTATGAATACGACCCTTGTGACTACCTGAAAGCACAAGAGTTCCAGTTGAAACGTGACATACCGGACTACAAGAAAACGCAGGCAGACGACCTGAAGAACATGCAGACCGGATTGTTCGGATTCAAAGGGTATGTACACTTCCAGGTGTCGCCCTGCATCAATGAAGAACTGGCAAAGCTGGACCGCTCTCTACCCAAGCCCGAACTCTTCTCACAGATTTCCGCCCTCATAGACCGGAAAATCCATGTGAACTATCGCATATATCCCGGTAATTATATAGCTCACGATTGTTTGTCGGGTACCAAGTCTTTCTCCACCCATTATACCGCCGAAGAAAAACAGCGTTTCCTGAAATACATCGACCAGCAACTCGACCGCATAGAACTGGCAAACAAAGACGTACCGTTCCTGCGCGAAAAGATACTGTTGATGTATGCCAATCCTCTGACGAATTATCTGATTGCCAAAACTGAGACTCCGAAATAAAGTAAGATATGAAAGGTAAGCTACAATCCTCCGCTTCTTTACGCTGGCTCTTGCCCATACTGCTATGTGTATTGGTTTCCTGTGGCGATGATGACGACTATCATTATCCACCCGTGAAACTGGAATTTCTGACTGCACAGGCAGATGCCAATGGCAGTTTAAAATCCGTTTTAACGGATGAAGGAAAAACCTATGCAGTAGTGGAAGACGCATCGAATACGCGCATAGATGCGAATGCGTCAGTCCGCATAGTCAGTAATTATGGCACAGCGGTGACTGCTGATGGCACATCCGGAGTGAAATTGTATGCCTCGTTAAATGCTGTATCTCCTGTGCCAAGACCTGCATCGGAGTTCAAAGATGGTGTGAAACGCGATCCGGCTGATGTGACCAGTATCTGGATGGGACTTGATTATCTGAATATGATACTGGACATCAAAGCACAAAACGGAAAACATTTATTCCACTTTGTGGAAGAGGATGTCAGTACGGACGAAGAGACCGGACATCGGTTTGTGCACCTTTCATTGTATCATAGTGACGGAGATGTACAGGCTTATAATAAACGCGCTTATCTTTCCATTCCCCTACGGCAATATGCTACAGAAGGGATAGAGAAAATAACAGTACGTTTCTCTCTGCAAAACTACTCCGGTGAAGAAAAGAGTTATGAATTTGAATATAATCCCCAATAAAACAATCCAGATGAAAATAAATTCCGTTATCGCAGGCATTTGCCTATTCTTCACTTCCCTTTTTTCTTGTCAGCAAAAAGGAGATTTCAAGTCCGTTTCAGCAGAAGAGTTCTCTTCGATTATTGCTAATCCGGATGTCCAGCGCCTGGACGTACGTACCGTTGCCGAATATTCTGAGGACCATATACCGGGCAGTATCAATATCAATGTGCTGGATAAAGAGTTTCCGGCAATGGCCGACTCCACACTGCAAAAAGAAAAACCTGTAGCTCTTTACTGCCGAAGTGGTAAGCGCAGCAAAAAGGCAGCCACTATACTCAGTGCAAAAGGATATGTAGTCTACGACCTTGATGAAGGTTTCGAAGGCTGGAAGAAAGCCGGAAAGGAAACAGAGAAATAAGATAGTTTTGCACTACGTTCATATAAAAAAGAGAAAAGCCGCAAAGCACTGTTATCAGTCCTTTGCGGCTTTCTTATCTCTTTAAACAAAGAGTGAATTATCCTTTCACTCCGTTGTATTCGTCAGAAACAGTCAGTTTCTTGCGGCCTTTTGCACGACGTGAAGCCAATACTCTGCGACCGTTAGCGGAAGCCATTCTTTCACGGAAACCGTGTTTGTTTTTTCTCTTTCTGTTAGAGGGTTGAAATGTTCTTT
>CAMTFK010000208.1 GCA_947071285.1 uncultured Bacteroides sp.
TGCCGGTAGCCTCGTAGGTTTCCTGTTCCCGTTCATCTTCACATGGATCGGTATCAGCAATGTAGCTCCACAAGGCGTAGTACCCGACTCGGTGATTTATTCCTTCTATATCGGAGCCGCCATCCTGATACTCTGTGTAATCTATACCACAGTGAAAGTAAAGGAGATGCCACCCGCCGAATACGCTGAATACCACGGCATCACCGAAGAGGAAGAGAAAGAAAAGATCAATATGGTGAAACTACTGGTGAAAGCGCCGAAAGCTTTCTGGACAGTAGGTTTGGTTCAGTTCTTCTGTTGGTTTGCTTTCATGTTTATGTGGACGTATACCAATGGTAGTGTAGCTGCCAATGTATTCGATGCTCCTACCGTGGAAACCGTAGTGAACGGAGTCAGCAAAGTTATGCTGGACACCAAGAGTATTCAATATCAGGATGCCGCCGACTGGGTAGGTGTGTTGTTTGCCGTACAGGCTATCGGTTCTGTACTATGGGCTGTCTGCATCCCGTTGTTCAAGGATCGCAAATTGATCTATTCTCTCAGTCTGGTGCTGGGTGGATTAGGTTTCATCTCTACTTATTTTGTTCATAATCAATATGTATTGTTCATCTCCTTCTTACTGATCGGTTGCGCATGGGCTGCTATGCTGGCGTTGCCTTTCACCATCCTGACCAACGCACTGAGCGGCGGACACATGGGAACTTATCTGGGCTTGTTCAACGGAACAATCTGTATTCCGCAGATTGTGGCTGCCTCACTTGGTGGAAGCATCCTTGCCCTGTTCACCCCCAAAGGTATGTTGCCGCCCGAAATCAATATGCTGGTCATGGCAGGTGTCATGCTGATTATCGGTGCGGTTTGTGTATATTTCATCAAAGAAACAAAAGGAGAACAAGTGAAAGCATAATCCTTACGAGAATATATTCTGAAAGGGGGCTTCGTTGCTCTACGACAAGTACCCCTTTCTTCTACGACCAACGCCCTGTTTCTCTACGATGAACAGGGCGTTGGTCGTAGAGAAAGGGAGCACATTTTAACTCAAAAGTAAATTTTGTCTTCTTTTTTTCCTCTTTTTGCCATTTGTCCGTTTATTTGTTTATCTTTACCGCCATAATCACCATTGAGATACACGCCATGAAAAGATACCTTAAAACCGATGAATGGAACATTATTGAAGATAACTTTCACGCTGACAACCTGCGAATGTCCGAAAGTATATTCAGCCTGGGGAACGGACGCTTCGGACAACGGGGAAATTTTGAAGAGCCTTACTCAAGCGATTCGTATCGCGGTTCATTCGTAGCCGGTATCACTTTTCTGGATAAAACGCGTGTAGGATGGTGGAAGAACGGCTTTCCTGCTTTCTACACCCGCATTCCCAATGCAGCGGACTGGAGTCGTGTCAGCCTGCGTCTCATCGACGAAGAACTGGACCTGGCACAATGGGACGTAAATAGTTTCAATCGCCGTCTCGATATGAAAGCGGGTATCTCCTACCGGGATTTCGAAGTGACTTCTCCCAGAGGACATCAAATACGGGTACATGTGGAGCATATCAACAATATGGCCCACCCCGATTTATGCCTGATAAAATACAGCGTCACCTCCATTAATTATACGGGAAGAATATCACTGATTCCCTCCCTGGATGCAATCATAGTCAATAAGGATGATGATCCGAACGAGAAGATATGGAATATCCTCCGTTCCGGCGTCACAAAGGATTGTGCTTATCTATGGACGCAAACCCGACGGGAAGATGCGCAAGTGTGCTATGCCATGACCTATCAGTTCTTCAAGAACGGCAAAGAAACCACCTCAAACCCGATACGCATTGAAAAGGAGAAACAGACCGGATTCAGTATCGGAGCAGATGTAAAACCGGGAGACAACGTGATGCTCATCAAATATACCGTCATAAATTCGTCGCTCTATGATGAACGTCAGGAATTGATAGAACATTCCGTCGCCAAAGCCCGCCAGATTAAAATCGATGGCTGGGACAAGCTGGAAAACGATCACCGGCAAGCCTGGGCCAATATATGGGAGGAAATGGATGTGGTTATCGAAGGGGACCCGGAAGCACAACAAGGCATCCGGTACAACATCTTCCAACTATGCCAGACGTATCGTGGTGATGATCCGCGCCTGAATATCGGTCCGAAAGGATTCACTGGCGAAAAATACGGTGGAAACACATATTGGAACACAGAACTTTGTTGTGTACCGTTCTTCCTGCTTTCTACTCCGAGGGAGATTGTGAAAAACCTGTTGATATACCGCTATAACCAACTGCCGAAAGCGATAGAGAATGCCCGCAAACTGGGTTTCAAAGAGGGTGCCGCACTGTTTCCGCAAGTCACTTACAGTGGTGAGGAATGCCACAGCGAATGGGAAATCACCTTCGAAGAAATACACCGCAACAACATCATCGTATATGCCATTGCACAACATGCCGCACTGACGGGCAGCAAGGATTACGTCGCCAAATACGGTCTGGAAGTGATGATTGCCGTCTCCCGATTCTGGAGCCAGCGTGTATCTTTCTCCAAACCGAAGCAGAAATATGTCATACTGGGTGTAACCGGACCGGATGAGTACGAAAACAACGTGGATAATAACTGGTACACCAATTACTCGTGTGTGCAATGCCTGCGGATGACACTTAACTACCTTGAAATCATTGCCGGAGAATACCCCGACGAATATGCCCGTGTACGCCGTGTCACCAACCTGCGTCAGCAGGAAGAGGCCGAACGTTGGCGAGACATCATCGCACGCATGTACCTGCCGGAAGACAAGGAACTGGGGATTTTCGTACAGAACGACGGCTATCTGGATAAGGAGCTGGAAAGCACTGACGCCATCCCGCCCGAAGAGCGCCCCATCAACCAGCATTGGTCTTGGGACCGCATTCTGCGTTCATGTTATATCAAGCAAAGCGATGTTCTGCTGGGTTTATATCTGTATTATTTCCATTTCGACAAAGAGACTGTCCGCCGTAATTTTGAGTTTTACGAGGCTATGACGGTGCATGAGTCTTCGCTTTCCCCACATATACACTCCATTCTTGCCGCGCGCATTGGGGAAGTGGAACGTGCATACCAGCTCTTCATGCACGCCACCCGCCTCGACCTGGACGACTATAACAATGAGACGCACCAGGGACTGCACATCACCAGTATGCCGGGTAGCTGGCTTGCCATCGTGCGAGGATTTGCAGGGATGGAGGTACTGGAAAACATCTTGTGTTTCTCCCCCGTCATACCGGAGAAGTGGAAAAGTTATTCGTTCCAGGTGAATTATCAGGGGCGCACGCTGTATATGCAAGTAGGAAAGGAAATAAAAATCTCACTGATTGCCGGAGATGAGTTGAACATACAAGTATACCAAAATATTTATAGGCTGAAAGTGGGGACAGAGTTGAAGGTCGAAAGGCAGAAAATATAAATGATAATTTAGCGGCTTCGCCACTAAATTAAGTTACGAGCTACGAGCTACCAGTAACGAGTTGCTGCGCTGTACTCGTGGGCGAATAATAATTCGCCCGGCTATCACGCCGAAAGGTACTTGTCACTTGTAGCTTGTAGCTCGTTACTTATCGCGCTTTGCGCGATAAATTATCATTTACCTTTATAACCGGGAAAACATTTTTCTGTTTTTCCGGTTTTATGTTTTTATACCTAAACGAACAACTTATATGAAGAAAATCTGTCTGTTCGCCCTTGCCACGACGCTGCTTATCACGTCGTGCGGGCAAAAGAAGGAGGGTGAAACCGCCCTTATCCGGCCTGTTAAGACAACGACCGTCAGTTCCCAATCGGTCATCCGGAAAGACTTCTCCGGAATAGTGGAAGCCGTGGAATACGTAAAACTTGCCTTTCGCGTCAGCGGACAAGTCATCAACCTGCCTGTCGTGGAAGGACAGCGGGTGAAGAAAGGCCAGTTGATTGCCGCCATCGACCCGCGCGACATCTCCCTGCAATATGCCGCCGACAAGGCTGCTTACGAAACTGCCGCCGCACAAGTGGAGCGCAACAAGCGTCTACTGGGTCGCCAGGCCATCTCCGTGCAGGAGTACGAAATCAGTGTAGCCAATTATCAGAAAGCAAAGTCGGCCTATGAGTTATCCGGCAACAACATGAGAGATACGAAACTGACAGCTCCGTTCGACGGTTCCATCGAGAAGCGTCTGGTGGAGAATTATCAGCGTGTCAACTCCGGCGAAGGCATCGTGCAGTTGGTGAATACGCAGAAGCTCCGCATCAAATTCACTGTGCCGGATGATTATCTGTATCTGCTTCGTGCAAAAGATGTGACGTTCCGGGTGATATTCGACAGTTATCCGGGGGTGACGTTCAACGCACGACTGGAAGAGTATCTGGATATTTCGACGGACGGAACGGGAATACCGGTGACTATCAGGATAGATGATGCAGCCTTCGACCGCAGCCTTTATGATGTGAAGCCGGGATTTACGTGTAAGATTAAACTGGCTTCGGACGTTGCCCCGTTCCTGGAAGAGAAGCTGATGAATGTTCCGCTCAGTGCTGTCTTTGGTGAGAGTGGAAATAAGAAAACATATGTGTGGGTGGTGAAGGACGGTAAGGCAAGCCGTCGGGAAGTGACGGTATACTCTCCGACGGGGGAAGCCAATGTTCTGATTTCGGCCGGACTGCAACCGGGAGAAAGTGTCGTGATAGCCGGAGTACACCAGTTGGTGGAAGGACAGACGGTGAAGGTAATCAATTGATATCGTTTGATACCGGGCAAAAAAGCCACGTGATGAATATCCCCAATAAACCTAAACATTTTAAATTATGAACTTAGCTAAATATGCATTAGACAATACGAAAATTGTCTATTTCTTCCTCGCCGTGTTGCTCTTGGGCGGCATACTGTCGTTCAGCAACCTGGGAAAGAAAGAAGATGCGCCCTTCGTCATCAAAAGTGCAGTCATCATGACCCGCTATCCGGGGGCGGAACCTACCGAAGTGGAACGGCTCATCACCGAACCCATCTCCCGCGAAATACAGTCGATGAGCGGCGTATACAAAATCAAGTCGGAGTCCATGTACGGACTATCCAAAATAACGTTTGAACTTCAACCTTCCTTATCCGCAGCATCCATTCCGCAGAAGTGGGACGAACTGCGCCGCAAGGTTCTCAACATACAGCCGCAACTGCCCTCCGGTGCCTCCACGCCCACGGTGTCGGATGATTTCGGCGACGTATTCGGCATTTATTACGGTCTGGTGGGCGACGACGGTTTCTCCTACGAGGAAATGCGCAACTGGGCGGAACGCATCAAAACCCAGGTCATCACCGCCGACGGAGTGATGAAAGTAGCCCTCTTCGGCACCCAGACCGAAGTGGTGAACATCCTCATCTCCGTCAATAAACTGGCAGGAATGGGCATTGACCCCAAACAACTGGCAAGCCTGTTGCAATCGCAAAACCAGATTATCAATACCGGAGAAATCAACGCCGGAGAACAACAACTGCGCATCGTTGCCAACGGCACGTACACCACCGTGGACGACATCCGCCGACAAGTGATTACCACCCCCGGCGGACAAGTGAAGCTGGGCGACATTGCCGTCATCGAGAAAGGTTACATGGACCCGCCCTCCAACATCATGCACGTCAACGGACGGCGTGCCATCGGCATCGGTGTCTCTACCGACCCGACCAAAGACGTAGTGAAAACAGGCGAACTGGTAGATGCCCGGCTGGCAGAACTGCTACCGCTCATCCCGGTAGGCCTGGAACTCGAAAGCCTCTATCCCGAAAATGTGATAGCCCGTGAAGCAAACAACGGTTTCATCATCAATCTGGTGGAGTCCATCCTGATTGTTATCGTCATCATCATGCTGGTGATGGGGCTGCGTGCAGGACTGCTGATCGGCAGTTCGCTGATATTTTCCATCGGCGGCACGCTACTCATCATGTCCTTCCTCGGCGTAGGACTGAACCGGACTTCCCTGGCAGGATTCATCATCGCCATGGGTATGCTGGTGGACAACGCCATTGTGGTGACGGACAATGCGCAGATAGCCATCGCCCGGGGCATGGACCGGCGCCGGGCTCTGATAAACGGTGCCACCGGGCCGCAATGGGGGTTATTGGGTGCCACATTCATTGCCATCTGTTCCTTCCTGCCGCTTTACCTGGCTCCTTCGGCCGTGGCGGAAATCGTGAAGCCACTGTTTGTGGTGCTGGCCATTTCTTTGGGATTAAGTTGGGTGCTGGCACTTACGCAGACAACGACCTTCGGTAACTTTATCCTGAAAGCCAAGTCCGGAGATGCCAGCAAAGACCCTTACGACAAACCTTTCTACCACAAATTCGCCTCCATCCTCAGCATATTGATAAAGAAGAAAGTGCTGACTTTGGGGAGTATCATCATACTGTTCATTCTGTCGCTCGTCATCATGGGACTGATGCCGCAAAACTTCTTCCCCTCACTGGACAAGCCGTACTTCCGTGCCGACATCTTCTATCCGGACGGTTACAGCATCCGCGACGTTGAACGGGAAATGAAACAAGTGGAAGCGCATCTGCTGCAACAGCCGGAAGTGAAACGGATATCCACCACCTTCGGCAGCACACCGTTGCGTTATTATCTGGCCTCCACCTCCGTCGGTCCGAAACCGAACTTCGCCAATATCCTCATCGAACTGACCGACAGCAAGTACACCAAGGAATATGAGGAGAACTTCGACGGATATATGAAAGCCAATTATCCGAATGCCATCACCCGCACCACGCTCTTCAAACTCTCCCCCGCCGTGGATGCCGCCATCGAAATCGGTTTCATCGGCAACAATGTGGACACACTGGTGATGCTGACGGACAAGGCTCTGGAAATCATGCACCGCGACGCCGACCTCATCAACGTGCGCAATTCGTGGGGAAACAAGATACCCGTGTGGCACCCCGTTTACAGTCCGGAACGTGCCCAACCCCTGGGTGTCTCCCGGCAGAGCATGGCGCAAAGCATCCAGATAGGAACAAACGGCATGACGCTGGGTGAATATCGAGAAGGAGACCAAGTGTTGCCAATCCTGCTAAAGGACAACACGATAGACTCTTTCCGCATCAACGACCTGCGCACGCTTCCGGTATTCGGCACCACCCAAGAGACCACTACGCTGGAACAGGTGGTCAGTGAATTCGATTTCCAATATAAGTTCTCTAACGTGAAAGATTATAACCGACAGATGGTGATGATGGCACAAGCCGACCCACGCCGTGGAGTGAATGCCATCGCTGCCTTCAACCGGGTGTGGGAACAGGTGCAGAAGGAGATTCAAGTACCGGAAGGATACACCATGAAGTACTTCGGAGAGCAGGAAAGTCAAGCGGAAAGCAACGCGGCACTGGCTGCCAACTTGCCGTTGACGTTTTTCCTGATGTTCATCACACTGCTGTTCCTGTTCCGCACATACCGTAAGCCGATTGTCATCCTGTTGATGCTGCCTCTTATCTTCATCGGTATTGTGTTGGGGCTGCTGGTACTCGGCAAGTCTTTCGACTTCTTCTCCATCCTCGGTTTGCTGGGACTGATTGGTATGAATATCAAGAATGCCATTGTACTGGTAGACCAGATTGATGTGGAAGCTGCTTCCGGAAAGGCACCGCTGGATGCGGTAGTGAGTGCTACTACCAGCCGTATCGTACCTGTGGCGATGGCTTCGGGAACTACGATTCTGGGTATGCTGCCGCTACTATTCGACGCTATGTTCGGCGGAATGGCGGCAACTATCATGGGAGGTCTGCTGGTAGCTTCGGCTCTGACGCTGTTCGTGCTGCCGGTGGCTTATTGTGCGATACATAAAATAAAAGGATGAGGTAAATGATAATTTGGCGACGTGACTCGCGAAGTATCTCCATTCCCCTCCTCCAGTCGGAGGAGGGGTGCCCAAAGGGCGGGGTGGTAGGTGAGA
>CAMTFK010000209.1 GCA_947071285.1 uncultured Bacteroides sp.
CTTTTGTAGTAAGGAATATTATTCTATTTGTCCAATGGTAGAATACCTCATACTTCCTATCTGTCCATCTTTTCCCAGCGTTTCCGCTTGAATAATCAATGGAGTGGAATATTGATTATTATAGCATTCAATCACCGCTTTTCCATTTTCATCAGCTTGTACGGATGGATTCCAGTATAGCGTCCGTCTTTTGTCCACTTTATCCATATACAATTCCTTGGTCGGGTAGGCAGGAGAATAATATTCCAAAGGACGGGTATATCCCTGGATAACGGTTTGTCGGGTACCAAGTACGGCACTCTGACTTTTATTCAACACATCGCGTCTGGGTAGGGGAATCAGGTAGAAAACACTGTATTTATCCAGTTTGCTGATATCCACTCCCGTACTATCGGTAACTTCGGACATTTTGGTGTTTTGGATAATCTCGTCATCGATGCCTCCTGTTCCTTTGCTGATGATGATAGAGGCCAATCCATCCACCTCGGTCAACATCATTTGAGTTTCTGTCTCGGATAAAATGTGGTTATCCATGATATAGCAGATCGGTTTCTGCCGATAAGTAAGCTTGTCATTGCTACGATCCCAATCGAATTGCGGACTTAACTTTTCCATTAATTCCGGAATAGTTGTGACAATCTTCCCATTGTCACGTAATAAATCTACAGAGCGGCGTACGTCGTAATAAGCGTCGATGCTTTTCTCATTGATTTTAGTAGCCATATTACTTCCTTGCCGGCGTTTACTTTTTATTTCCACTTCATCCAATACATAAAGTCCTTCTACCTTTCGGATAGAATCCATGTATAGAGAATCAAAACTCTCGGCTTTCTGTTGCCAGTAGGCCAAGTCTTTCCATTCCGGATGAAGCTCCTTGTAGCCGTAAGCCCGCGGAGCGGGGGAGAAATTACGGTCGATCAGGATAGAAGCATCCTTATTACGTTCTTTACCGACTTTCCGGGTTTGGATCACTGCCTCCGTCGTTCCTTCAAAATCTTCCACCGGAATGGTGAAACGGCCGTTTTCATCGGTCACGGTTCCTCCGGTTATGAATTGATCGTCCTTCTTCACGATCACGCTAAGCGCAATATCTTTCAGTTTATTTTTGAGAATGGTTGATTTCACCTGCCCGTTCAGTGCTAATTGTGTTTCCGGCAATTGAATCGGAGTGAAAGGAGCGGTAGAGATGGCCTGGCTCATGTCGTATTTACGCCATCCGTGCACCATCAATAAAACATCCAGTTCGGTTTGCTTCCGCGGAGACGGAGACGCAAAGTAATAACCGGGTTGATGGATATATCCTTTTAAATCGGAGGTTAATAGCAGGTCAGTGAAAATATTGTTGTTATACTCCAAATAATCCGACCGGATACCATCCCGGATGCTGACCGACAATTCTCCGGACACAGGTTCCCCCTTAGCATTCTTTATTTGCAATTCACAACGGATGGGAGCGTAGGGAGCATACACCTCTTTCAATTTTTTTGTCGATATTTGCAGGGGAGCACGCGGATTGGCAAAGACAAAACGTTCGCACAATGTATTGCCTGCCCGGTTGATGAGGCTGACTTGCAGTACGCCTGCCGGCAGTTTGCGGGTAGGTAGAATAAACTCCTGCGGAGCATCCGACCGGCAACTAATCAATTGATGAACATACGGGCGTCCCTGATGACTGATAAATACAGCCAGTGTATCTTGAGGAGTAGCGGCATTACAGAAAACTCTCACCAAAAGGGCACCGGCATTGTTGACAGTACTCAATACATACCCGTTAGGCAATGCCTGTGGAAGGGTAAATTCATACTTCTTCCCTTGAAAATCGACTTTAGCAACAGCCGGTTGTGCGGAAGGTGTATATTCAAAATGCCCCATACCATTGTGCAAAGTCTCGAAAGAAGTGATTTCTGCCCCTTCTTTGGTATAGATCGTTCCCGATAATTCGATATTCCCTTCATTTTTACTCTCCGCCTTGAAAGCCACTTGCGAAGTCACCCCCTCCACTAATTGTCCTCCTTCAGGGAAAAAGCGTACATTTAACTTCTCCTCTGTTTCCGACGGACGGTTCTCCATCGACGAACTAAGTTCGTAAGTCGTGATACTACGTTCCAGCTTATCACTATTTGTCAGTTGATAAATAGGAAAAGTGCGCGAAAAGTACTGTGGTTCATTAAAAGCAAGCATCCAGCGGGTATAGGCACGTACCTCGTAATAGCCGGATAACATGGAAGGGGGAAGAATGAATTGTCCGTTTCCTTCTCCCTGTGTCAGTTTGATGATTTGTTTATCTGCTATATGCCCTGTCTGGTCTACCAACTCTACATATAGAGGACGACTGATCTGACTGAAAGTCTGTTGTTCAGCAAGAGTGACATAAGCCTTGAACCAGATCGTATCTCCGACGTAATAACTCGTATTGTCAAAATGCAAATACGCCTTCTCCCGTGGAAAGTTGTTGGCAAATGTTTGTGCCTGGTTCATGTATTGTTGGAATACAACCTTGGCGGGAGGTACTTCTCCTGACACATACGCGGTCAGGAGATTACATACAATGAGTATCAGTATGAATAGTTTGTTCTTCATGATAGCTTACTATTTTATCTTTTTCGGTCTGCTTGGAATCTTTTCGAAGATAGTCTTAATACGCTGCATATCCAGCTTGGGACGTCGGTCATAATAATAAATTCCATTTTTCTCTAAATCAATGTCGGTCAATTGCGTGTAGCAAAATCCTGTAACGTCCGGTGAGGAAGCTATTGTCTGTATCAACCCTTCCAGCCGTTCGTAGAATCCTTCTTCGTTGGTGAGCATACCTCCATACCCCCATGAGTTATCCCGTTTGGTAGATTCTGTCCAAAGTATACCTCCGAATTCTCCGATGAAAAAAGGCTGGTTGTTGTAAAATGCCATTCTGTTGTTAGGCTTCAAGTGCTGTGCAAAACGCATGGCATCAGATTCGTAGTTTCGGATGCTCCATATATCACTCATGAAATGCACATCTCCTGCAATACCGTTCACAGGACGTGAAGGGTCTATGGCTTTGGTCAGTTGATAGGTACCGATGCACAGGCGCATCATTGTACCCGTCAGGAGGGTTAATGCGTCTTCAAGCGGCTGATTGAAGGGAACCCAGGTGATGATTGACGGGTGGTTGCGATCCCGTGTGATAACTTCTGCCCATTCGCTAAGGAAGTTGCGTGATGCTACTTCGTTCTTGATATTCATCCCCCAGTTGGGAGATTCTCCCCAAGTTATAAATCCCAATTTGTCGGCCCAGTAATGGAATCTTTCTTCAAATACCTTCTGATGAAGACGTGCTCCGTTGAATCCGGCAGCTTTGCTTAATAGAATATCATTTTTCAGAGCTTCGTCGTTTGGAGCAGTCCAGAGTCCATCCGGATAATATCCCTGATTTAAGACGAGGCGTTGAAAGTAAGGTTCATTGTTTAAATAGATCATTCCATCTGCCGTATGCACCTTACGCATACCTATATAAGATTTTACCTCATCTACGGTTTCTCCGGTCGGACTTTTGATACTGTAGACAATATCATAAAGGTGTGGATCTTCGGGACTCCAGAGTTTCATGTTTTTAATGGGAAGGATGACAGGAGTTCCGTTGTTACATTTTACAGTTTTTTGAACCACCTTTTTCTGATTGTCATACAAGGTGATTTGAAGCGTCCTATCATTGGATGCCTGATAAAATTCGGGTGTGATGATTAACTGCTCTTCATCAATATCCGGAGTGGTTACGGCTGATTTCAGACCATAGTGAGAAACAGCTTCCATCCATACGGTTTGCCAAATACCTGTGACACGGGAGTAGAAACATCCATAAGGAGATATCCGGGTAGATTGTTTACCGATAGTTTGAAGCCCTGAACGGGCATCATCCGTGACATAAACAACTAGGTTGTGCTTTTGTCCCGCTTTGACAGCAGGAGTTACATCCATTGAAAAAGAAGAACTTCCTCCATAATGACTGCCTACATAATGCCCGTCAATGAAGACTTCTGCATAATAATCGACCGCTCCGAAGTGCAGTATGATTTTCTTTCCCTCCCAGTCGGAAGGTATGGATATGGGACGTTGGTACCACATCTGATTGATAAAATCGGTATAATTCACTCCTGACAGTTTACTTTCAGGACAGAAAGGGACGGTAATCGTATTACTGAATTGCTTGGCTGTTGTTAACCGCCGGCTTTTCCCCGAATTGGAGAAATCGAACTCGTATGACCATTCACCGTTGAGATTAATCCATTCGGATCTTTCAAATTGAGGTCTTGGATATTCCGGACGAGGAATATCATTGGCTGCGTTTAATGTAAAGGATAACAATAAGCCGGCCAAAATCAGATGTGCCTTTTTCATTATTTATTTTTTTTGTTTTGCGTTTTGTGCGCAAAGTGTATTAGTTTATACAAAGATAGGACATTTGACATACAAAAGAGGAAACATATTGTTCAATAAAAGAAAAAAGCTGTTCATTCTAAAAAACATTGGTGGTAACATTGAATCAAATGTTGAAAATAGAAGGGAACTATTGTCTTTTAAATAGGGAATTTTCTTTTCGGGTATCACATATACCTGATTTTGTTCTTTATTGATTAGCATTTTTCCTTCCTTTTCCATAAACTTCTCTATTTTTGTTTTCCAGATAATTGATAATACTATGGTAAAGAAGAATTTCTTAATGACTGCCCCCTTACTGATGGCATCGTTTTGTTCGGCACAAGAAAAGCCGAATGTCGTACTGATTATGGTAGATGATATGGGTTATTCCGATATCGGCTGCTACGGTGGAGAAATACTGACCCCTAATATTGATGCGTTGGCATCCAAAGGAGTACGTTTCACACAATTCTACAACACCTCACGTTCATGCCCCGCCCGGGCCAGTTTAATGACAGGACTATATCAACATCAGGCAGGTATCGGTCAGATGTCCGAAGACCCGTTTAAAAATCCCGGCCAGAAGAGTCCGAATGATTGGGGTGTACCCGGATACAAAGGATTCCTCAACCGCAATTGTGTCACAATAGCCGAAGTTCTGAAAGAAGGCGGCTACCATACCTATATGGCAGGTAAATGGCATCTGGGAATGCATGGAGAAGAAAAGTGGCCCTTACAACGGGGATTTGAACGCTTCTACGGAATTTTGGCAGGAGCTTGCAGTTATCTCCGTCCATCGGGAGGACGCGGCTTAACCCTTGACAACACAAAACTTCCGGAGCCGGAAGCACCTTATTATACAACAGATGCATTTACCGATTACGCGATCCGCTTTGTTGATGAGCAGAAAGACGACAAACCTTTCTTCCTATATCTGGCATTTAACGCTCCTCACTGGCCGTTGCAGGCAAAAGAAGAAGACATTCAAAAGTTCACGAAGATCTATCGTGAGAAAGGATGGGATGAAATTCGTGAAGCAAGACGGAAGCGGATGGCTAAGTTGGGAATTATCGACTCGAATACAGAGTTCGCCGAATGGGAAAACCGGAAGTGGGACGAACTGACAGAGAAGGAAAAAGATGAAGTAGCCTACCGGATGGCCGTTTATGCAGCGCAGGTGCATTGTGTAGATTATAATGTAGGAAAACTGCTGGACTACCTGAAGAAGAACCGTAAGTTGGATAACACGCTTGTCATGTTCTTGTCCGATAACGGTGCTTGTGCCGAGCCATACGCTGAATTGGGAGGCGGGAAAGTGTCTGAAATCAACAATCCGGCTTGTAGCGTGTTCCCTTCTTACGGAAGAGCATGGGCACAGGTTTCCAATACTCCGTTCCGTAAATACAAATGCCGTTCTTATGAAGGAGGTATTTCTACCCCTCTCATCGTGTCGTGGAAAAGCAATCTGAAGAATAAGAAAGGTGAATGGTGCCGTGTTCCCGGTTATCTGCCGGACATTATGCCGACCATCCTGGAAGCAACAGGAGTCGCCTATCCGGAAACTTATCACGGCGGAAACAAAATATATCCATTGGTAGGCAGTAGCCTTTTCCCTGCTATTCAAAAGAAAGCAGACTCTATCCATGAATATATGTATTGGGAACATCAGAACAATAGAGCGATCCGCTGGGGAAACTGGAAAGCAATCCGCGACGAAAAAGGAAAAGAGTGGGAATTGTACGATGTGGTTAAAGACCGTACCGAACGTAACAATCTGGCAGAACAGCACCCTGAAGTGCTTACCAAGTTAGTTGCCGAATGGGAGAAATGGGCGAATGCAAACTTTGTATTACCGAAACATCCGAAGAAATAAATAAAGGAGGAACACAAAATGAATAAATTACTAGTAAGTGCATCCGTAGCCTTGGGAGCTACCAGCCTGTCTTTCGCCCAGCAAACGGAAAAACCGAACTTCCTATTGTTCATAGCCGACGATTGTTCTCATTATGATTTGGGCTGTTATGGCAGTGTTGATTCGAAGACTCCGAATATCGACCACTTTGCCACACAGGGAGTACGCTTCACACAAGCCTATCAGGCTGTTCCGATGTCATCGCCTACCCGCCATAATCTATATACAGGTGTATGGCCTGTACGTAGCGGGGCTTACCCCAATCACACTTGTGCCAATGAAGGAACATTGAGCGTTGTACATCATCTGCAACCGTTGGGTTATAAAGTCGCGTTGATCGGGAAATCGCATATTGCCCCGAAATCAGTATTTCCTTTCGACCTTTATGTACCTCCTTTGAAAGGTGGGGACTTGAATTTTGAAGCAATTCAGAAATTTATTTCCGATTGCAAGGCGAAAGGCGAACCTTTCTG
Organism: uncultured Bacteroides sp.; assembly: GCA_947071285.1. Classification (GTDB taxonomy): domain Bacteria; phylum Bacteroidota; class Bacteroidia; order Bacteroidales; family Bacteroidaceae; genus Bacteroides. The sequence goes on from CAMTFK010000209.1 coordinate 6,781, forward strand.
TCTGTTTGTAGCCTCCAATCAACCGCATACTCCCTGGAATAAAGGCGATGCCTCTCAATTTAATGCGGACAAACTGACACTGCCTCCTATGTATGTAGATATTCCCCAGACTCGCGAGTTGTTTACCCATTATCTGGCAGAGATCAATTATATGGATCAGGAATTTGGCAACGTCCTTTCTATTTTAGATAAGGAAAAAATGACGGATAAATCTGTTGTCGTATATTTGAGCGAACAAGGCAACAGCCTGCCTTTTGCCAAATGGACTTGTTATGATGCGGGGGTACACTCTGCCTGTATCGTTCGTTGGCCGGGAGTGGTTAAGCCGGGAAGCGTAAGTGACGCGTTGGTAGAATACGTAGATATTGTCCCTACTTTTGTCGACATAATAGGAGGAAAGCCGCAGGCAAAAGTAGATGGCGAAAGCTTTAAACCGGTATTGACAGGCAAGAAGAAAGCACACAAGAAATATTCTTTCTCCCTTCAGACCACGAGAGGCATCAATGCCGGATCGCCTTATTATGGCATCCGTTCGGTATACGACGGCCGATACAGATATATTGTCAATCTCACCCCGGAAGCTACTTTCCAGAATGTTGAAACAAAATCTCCTTTGTTTAAAGAGTGGAAAAGTCTGGCGGAAACGGATAGTCATGCAAAAGCGATGACGACTAAATACCAGCATCGTCCGGCTATCGAATTGTATGATGTGAAGAACGACCCGTATTGTATGAAGAATCTGGCGGAGGACGCGAAACAAGCTTCTACCATCAGCCGCTTGGATAAAGAGTTGAAACGCTGGATGAAGGATTGTGGAGACGAAGGACAACCTACCGAGATGCGTGCCTTCGAACACATGCCGGGAAAGAGAAAATAAGCCGTCACACATCAAAACGAATGAAACACAGAATGTTATTTATAAATCGTATATCATGAAAAAAGAATTTTTTGGTTTGCTTTGTGGATGTACTCTGCTTCCGGCATTTCTTCATGCGCAGACAGAGCGTCCTAATATTGTGATTGTATTGGCCGACGATTTGGGTTGGGGTGATGTAGGATTTCATGGTAGTGAAATCAAGACTCCCTGTTTGGATGCTTTGGTGGGCGAAGGAGTGGAACTCGAACGCTTTTACACTTCTCCCATCAGTACGCC
>CAMTFK010000210.1 GCA_947071285.1 uncultured Bacteroides sp.
AGTCTGGGCTTTGTGCATAAAAAAGGTTGTGCCAGAGTTTTGACACAACCTCATTTGCCTTATTTATAGACATACTTCATCAACAAAAATTATACTCTCTCAAAAACCTTTTAGTTCTGTCGGTGTTATTTAAGCAAATTAAAGAATGAATTTAAATTAACCACTTAACTATTTAGGTATATGAAAAAGATTCTAATGTTGCTGGCTCTGGCCGGCCTGACTTCTGGAGCTTGGGCCCAGAACAGTACAAGTGAAGTAGTAGAATACGAGGTTATTCAGGTGCAGGATAAGTATCAGGTGATAACCAATCCTTTCTGGAGTAACTGGTTCTTCTCTATCGGAGGCGGTGCCGAAGCTACATTTGGTGATAATGATAAAGCCGGAAGTTTTGGCAAGCGTATCAGCCCGACACTGAATATTTCCGTTGGTAAATGGTTCACTCCGGGTTTAGGATTGCGTTTGCAGTATAGCGGTCTTCAGGCAAGAGGCTTTACATACGATGGCGGTGCCGACTATGTGAAAGGTGCCGAACTGAAAGACGGTTACTACAAGCAACGTTTCGATTACATGAACCTGCACGGTGACGTGATGTTCAATCTGAACGCACTCTTCGGTGGTTATAACCAGCACCGTGTTTATGAAGTTATTCCTTATGTAGGTGCGGGTTTTACTCACAACTACTCAAAGCCCCATCGCGAAGCGCTGTCCGTAAACGCAGGTATCATCAACAAGTTCCGGATTTCGAATGCGATAGATATTAACTTGGAGCTTAGTGCAATGGGTGTTGAAGATAAATTCGACGGTGAAGTTGGTGGCGATCATGGGTATGATGGCGTGCTGAGTGCTACGGTCGGTTTGACTTACCGTTTCCCTGCCCGTGGGTTCCGTCGCCCGATGCCGCAGTTGATTTCTCAGATTGAACTGGCTGCCATGCAAGATAAGCTGGCAATGATGGGTGCACAGAATGCACAATTGAAGAATGCATTGGTACAGGCAGAAAATCAACCGGTAGCAGAAGTTACCGAAACTGAGGTTATCGTTCCGGATCCGGACATTGCACCGCGTACTGTATTCTTCACTATCGGTTCTGCTGAGCTGTCTCCGCGTGAAATCATGAATCTGTCTTATCTGGCAGAACAAATGAAACAATTCCCGAACGCTACTTATACTGTAAATGGTTATGCCGACTCTGCAACCGGTACTCCGGCATTCAACAAAGAGTTGAGTTTGAAACGTGCACAGGCTGTTAAGAATGCGTTGGTTAAGAACTATGGAATTTCCGCCGACCGTCTGAGTATTGATGCAGGTGGTGGTGTAGATAAGTTTGGTCAACCGATTCTGAACCGTGTGGTATTAGTGAAATCTGCTAATTAAATATAGTCTTTTCATGTGTAAGGAAACGCCCTGTTCTCCCGTAGATTCTACGGGGGACAGGGCGTTCCTCTGTTTTGTTATAACTTTCTTCTTTAAGGGTGAGAAGTCTTTATTCCTCGCTGAATTTCTTCACCTGTTCTGCAATCAGTTCTGCATCGTCGAAGTAGTTAATCTTCATCGCTTTGCGTACATTATCCAATGTAGCGGCAGCAGCTTCGCGCGCAGTTTCGCAACCTTTCTTTAACATATCGTAGATGGCGGGAATATCTTTTTCGAACTCTTTGCGGCGGTTACGAATCGGTTCCAACGTCTCTTGCATAATAGCGTTAAGGAACTTCTTCACTTTCACATCACCCAGACCGCCACGCATGTAGTGTGCTTTCAGTTCATCCAGATTGGGATAATCGGGCAGATAGCGTTCGAAGTGTTCGGGACGGGAAAAAGCATCCAGATACGTGAATACGGGATTGCCCTCCACTTTACCCGGGTCTTGCACACGCAAGTGATCGGGGTCGGTGTACATGCCGCGAATCTTCTTTTCTACTTCTTCGGCACTGTCAGAAAGATAGATGCAGTTGCCCAGAGATTTACTCATTTTGGCTTTACCGTCGGTTCCCGGCAAACGGAGGCAGGCTGCATTATCCGGCAACAGGATTTCCGGTTCCACCAGTGTTTCACCATATATATAGTTGAAGCGGCGTACAATTTCGCGAGCTTGTTCAAGCATCGGCTCCTGGTCTTCGCCTACGGGGACGGTTGTTGCGTTGAAAGCGGTGATGTCCGCTGCCTGGCTGATGGGATAGGTAAAGAAGCCTACCGGGATGCTTGTTTCGAAGTTGCGCATCTGGATTTCGGTCTTTACAGTCGGGTTGCGTTGCAGACGGGATACTGTCACCATGTTCATATAGTAAAAACTCAACTCACAGAGTTCCGGTATTTGAGATTGGATGAAGATGGTGCACTTTGCCGGGTCTATGCCGCAAGCCAGATAATCCAGTGCTACTTCAATCACGTTCTGGCGCACTTTCTCCGGGTTGTCCACATTATCAGTCAGCGCCTGTGCATCGGCGATGAAGATAAATATTTTGTCATACAAACCGGAGTTCTGCAACTCCACTCTTCTTCTCAATGAGCCTACATAATGTCCTATGTGCAGGCGTCCTGTGGGGCGGTCGCCCGTGAGGATGATTTTTTCTTTGGCCATATCTATATTTATATTCTTAGTTATCTTTCTCTGGCTTGTTGCCGTTTGGCAGCAAATGAGTTGCAAAGATACCTATTATTTTTCTGAAATCCATAATCGCGTATCTAAAAGGAATTAAATGACAGACAATAGGTATCGTAGTGCATGACTTACTACCATAGTTCCGCCAGCTTACTACCTTTGTTTTTTATGGTGCCTACCAAGATAGTACGAGTTGTACAACTCGTACCGCTCCAGTTGTACAACTCAGGCTGCTCCAGTTGTACAACTCGTACAATCTTGGTAAGGAGCTAAAAAAAGAAGTGTAGTAAGGTTACGGAAACGTAGTAGTATACCTGATAAATACATCTTAAAATGAATTCGGATTAGAGAACATGGGTTACCTAATTCACTGTTAAATTAAAGAATTAAATTCATAACCCTACAAAACAAATCACTCCCGCCAAGACCTTCGCCCTAATAATCCCCTTCTTTATCATGACTCCTTTTACAAGAAGAGCCTTAGTCGAAAAAAACTTCTTCTGATAATTTGTTTGTCTCGTAAATAAGTCGTTACTTTGCACAAATTTTAAAACAACGATGCAGCAACACGGGAAGAGAATCAAATATAATCTGCGTTCGAATGAATTTCATTCGTTAGCCGATGATTTCTTCTTCTCTGAAAATGATATTGTTAGTTCTTTGGTAATGCGTTAATCCTTTTACGGGTAACGCATTTTTTTTGTGCCCGAACGTATAGGAAGAAACTTAATAGACAACAAGAGAATATATGGAAAAGAATTTGAAGAAAGTGTTGGTCTTGGGCTCAGGTGCACTCAAGATCGGTCAGGCCGGGGAGTTCGACTATTCCGGTTCGCAGGCTTTGAAAGCTCTGCACGAAGAAGGTATCAGTTCAGTATTGGTAAACCCCAATATCGCTACTATCCAAACATCGGAAGGTATTGCAGATCAGGTTTACTTCTTGCCGGTTACCACTTATTTCGTGGAAGAAATTATTAAGAAAGAACGTCCTGATGGCATTCTGTTGGCATTTGGCGGTCAGACAGCTTTGAACTGCGGTGCTGAATTGTACACAAGCGGCATCCTGGGCAAGTATGGCGTGCGCGTGTTGGGTACTTCGGTAGAAGCCATTATGTACACAGAAGACCGTGACCTTTTCGTGAAGAAACTGGACGAAATTGAAATGAAGACTCCTGTCAGCCAAGCTGTAGAGAGCATGGAAGATGCCATTGCAGCCGCCGAACGTATCGGTTTCCCGGTGATGGTTCGTTCCGCTTATGCACTGGGCGGTTTGGGTAGCGGTATCTGTCAGGATAAGGAAGAATTCCTGAAACTGGCCGAAAGCTCCTTCGCTTTCTCTAAACAAATTCTTGTAGAAGAGTCTCTGAAAGGCTGGAAAGAAATTGAATTTGAGGTAATCCGTGATGCAAACGACCATTGTTTCACAGTAGCAAGCATGGAAAACTTCGACCCGCTGGGCATCCATACCGGAGAGTCTATTGTGGTTGCCCCGACCTGCTCGTTGACTGACGAACAGGTGAAGATGCTGCAAGATCTTTCTACCAAGTGTATCCGTCATCTGGGCATCGTGGGCGAATGTAACATTCAGTACGCATTCAATGCCGAAACCAATGACTACCGCGTGATCGAGGTGAACGCCCGTCTGTCCCGTTCTTCCGCTTTGGCATCTAAGGCTACGGGTTATCCGTTGGCATTTGTTGCTGCTAAGATTGCGTTGGGCTATACGCTCGATCAGATTGGAGAAATGGGAACTCCGAACTCAGCTTACGTAGCTCCGCAACTGGACTACCTGATTTGTAAAATCCCTCGTTGGGACTTGACGAAGTTCGTAGGCGTTAGCCGCGAAATCGGTTCCAGCATGAAGTCGGTAGGCGAAATCATGTCTATCGGACGCTCTTTCGAAGAAATCATCCAGAAAGGTTTGCGTATGATTGGTCAGGGAATGCACGGATTCGTTGGTAACGACCTGCACTTCGATGACTTGGACCGTGAACTTTCACGTCCCACGGACTTACGCGTATTTGCCATTGCCCAGGCTTTGGAAAGCGGCTATACGATAGACCGTATCTTCGACCTGACTAAGATTGACCCTTGGTTCCTTGGCAAGTTGAAAAACATTGTTGACTATAAGTTGAAGCTCTCCCAATATAATAAGGTGGAAGATATTCCGGCCGACGTGCTGCGTGAAGCAAAAGTACTCGGTTTCTCTGACTTCCAGATTGCACGTTTCGTGCTCGAGCCGTCAGGCAATATGGAGAAGGAAAACCTGATGGTGCGTGCCCGCCGTAAAGAGTTGGGTATTCTTCCGGCTGTGAAGCGCATCAATACAATAGCTTCCGAACATCCTGAACTAACGAACTACCTGTACATGACGTATGCCACTCAGGGATATGACGTGAACTATTATAAGAATGAAAAGTCGGTGGTTGTTCTGGGTTCCGGTGCTTACCGTATCGGTTCTTCCGTAGAGTTCGACTGGTGTTCGGTGAATGCTGTGCAGACGGCACGCAAACTGGGATACAAGTCCATCATGATTAACTACAACCCCGAAACCGTATCTACGGACTATGATATGTGCGATCGCCTTTACTTCGACGAGCTTTCTTTTGAGCGCGTACTCGATGTAATCGACTTGGAACAACCCCGCGGCGTAATCGTATCCGTAGGCGGACAGATTCCGAACAACCTGGCTATGAAGCTGCACCGCCAGTCAGTGCCCATTCTGGGAACTTCACCTATCTCTATCGACCGTGCCGAGAGCCGTAACAAGTTCTCTGCAATGCTCGACCAACTGGGCATCGACCAGCCGGCATGGCAAGCACTTACCAGTCTGGAGGCAGTGAAAGATTTCGTAGAGAAAGTGGGTTATCCTGTATTGGTTCGTCCGTCGTATGTGCTTTCAGGTGCAGCGATGAATGTGTGCTACGACGAAGAAGAACTGGAGAACTTCTTGCAGATGGCTGCCGAGGTATCCAAAGAATATCCGGTGGTGGTATCTCAGTTCTTACAAAATACGAAAGAAATCGAGTTCGACGCTGTTGCGCAGAATGGTGAAGTGGTGGAATATGCCATTTCCGAGCATGTGGAATTTGCAGGTGTACACTCCGGTGACGCTACGTTGGTATTCCCGGCACAGAAGATTTACTTTGCTACGGCACGCCGTATCAAGAAAATCAGCCGTCAGATTGCCAAAGAACTTAATATTTCCGGTCCGTTCAATATCCAGTTCCTGGCACGCAACAACGAGGTGAAAGTAATTGAGTGTAACCTTCGTGCTTCACGCAGCTTCCCGTTCGTGTCCAAGGTGTTGAAACGCAACTTTATTGAAACGGCTACCCGCATCATGCTGGATGCTCCTTATACCCGTCCCGACAAGTCGGCATTCGATATTGACTGGATTGGTGTAAAGGCTTCTCAGTTCTCATTCTCCCGTCTGCACAAAGCAGACCCGGTACTGGGTGTGGATATGTCTTCCACCGGTGAGGTAGGTTGCATCGGCGATGACTTCTCAGAAGCATTGCTGAGTGCGATGATTGCCACAGGCTTCCAGATACCTCAAAAGGGGGTAATGTTCTCTTCCGGTGCCATGAAGTCGAAGGTAGATTTGTTGGAGTCCAGCCGCATGCTCTTCAACGAAGGTTATAAGATTTATGCAACGGCAGGTACGGCAGCATTCCTCAATGCTCATGGTGTGTCTACCGAAGCAGTTTACTGGCCCGATGAACGTCCTGATGCTGAGAACAATGTGATGAAGATGATTGCCGAACATAAGTTCGACCTGATTGTCAATATTCCGAAGAACCATACGAAGCGTGAGTTGACGAATGGTTACAAGATTCGTCGTGGTGCCATCGACCATAACATTCCGTTGATTACGAATGCCCGTCTGGCAAGCGCTTTCATCGAAGCGTTCTGCGAACTGAAACTGCAGGATATTCAGATCAAGAGCTGGCAGGAATACAAATAATAAGGTATAACAACCAGAATAGAGAAGACAGCATGAATACCGGATGTTTCCGGTGTTTATGCTGTCTCTTTTTTATTCATATCATTGGAAATCAGAAATTAATCTCTTATTTTTGTGACAGGTAAATACTAAAATAGCTTATCGGCAGGAATGAATATGGATGACGTAGAGAAAATGCGGAGTTCGCAACTGGCGGATATGTCCGCTCCGGAGGTGCAGGTGAAGTTTGAGCATGCGAAGAAGTTGTTGGCAAGAATGCGACCGTTGTATCATTGGTGCCGGAAGATATCCCTTCTGATAGCGGAGCGGTAGGCAATCCGGCAAAGGTGATTCGGAAGGTAGGATCGGAATGATGAATCGAGAGTCGTTTTTTAAATCCGTTAAATCAAAATACTGTCTTAAACATGAAAAAACTCTTCCTTTTAATTCTTATTTTTATTTCTGTTGTTGCCGTGCAGGTAAAAGCAGCAGATGAATTTCTTCCTCAAGCCAGATGGATTGGTAGTGAACTTTGCCAAAGTACCCCAAATTCCTGGCTTTGTTTTCGTAAAACTGTGGAGGTTGCTGATGTACCGGGCGAGTTGATGGCAAACATTGCTGTCGATTCCAAATACTGGTTATGGATTAATGGAAAGATGGTGGCTTTTGAGGGCGGATTGAAACGGGGCCCTGCGCCTGGAGCGACTTATTATGACCAGATAGACATTGCCCCTTATCTGACGAAGGGAAAGAATGTTATAGCATTGTTAGTGTGGCATTTCGGAAAGAACGGATTTAGTCATGTGAATAGCGGTGTGGCGGCATTACTGTTTAGTGCCCAGTCGGCGGGGGTGACCGTTGTTAGTGATAAAACTTGGCAATGCGGCGTCTATCAAGCTTATCAGGATACAGAAGCACCATTCCCTAATTACCGTTTGTCCGAAAGCAATATCCGCTTCGATGCCCGCAAGGAATTGGCAGGCTGGAATCTACCGGAATTTAGCGGGCGGCTGGGAGCTTCCATTGAGATTGCTTTCCCGAACAGGTTGCCGTTTGGCAAATTGATACTTCGCCCCATCCCGATGTGGAAAGACAGTGGACTGAAGGACTATCTGGAAGTAGTTAAGAATAAAACCGGGGATACCATTCGCTGTCGTTTGCCGTACAACTGCCAGGTTACTCCTTATCTGAAAGTTAAAGCTCCAGCCGGATTGCTGATTGGAATGTTGACTGATAATTATACAGGTGGCAGCGCTAATAATGTAAGAGCGGAATACGTCACTCGTGAAGGAGAGCAAGAATATGAAAGTCTTGGCTGGATGAATGGTCATGAGATGCTGTACGTGATTCCTT
>CAMTFK010000211.1 GCA_947071285.1 uncultured Bacteroides sp.
AGCTCTTCAATCAGATATCCATAGTTTCCATCCGGATCTTTTAAAGCCTGATCGTCTTCATGCCCTCCTGCAAGAGAAGCCCACAACGTATTGTACCAGATCCGACTCTTTCCCAGAATCATCGATTTCACTTTTCGAGGCAAAGGATTGGAAGAATCCGAATAAACCAATTCGAAGGCAGCAGGATGCAGCTGTGTCATATAGTCCCTGACCTTCTTTTCACCATCCTTTCCGTCAAGTCCTATCACCGGTATGTAAATCACTTTATCCAGATAATCTCCAAACTCACTTTTGACAGTTTCCACCGGCTGGCTTCCTTTCATTATCACCAAACTGGCAGTTCCGGTTTTCTCGAGTACAGCGTATACCTCGTCAAACACAGAATACGCCTTATCCAAGTTAAACATAATCTGACCTTTGCCTGCCAACAATGCCTCTTCCAATGTTGGAACAGTATGTCCTGTCAGATTTCCATCCTTATCTTTCAGTTTCAACTTCTTGATTTCTGCCAATGTATAATCTTTAATCAATCCTTTACCATTGGTTGTCCGGTCTACACGGTCATCGTGCATCAATATTAATTGTCCGTCTTTAGTCTTGTGAATATCAATCTCCACAATATCCACTCCCATTTGTATGGCACTATCAATTGCCGCTACGGAATTTTCCGGTGCACTCCGCCAGTTCCCCCGGTGTGCCACGACTAACACCTGATCGGACTTCGGATCTAAAAATGCCTTACGGATCGTTTCTCCCCGTTGTGCAAACAATATAAGAGGTTGCAAACAACAGAATATCCCTAACCATATCAGTTTGTAGTTTTTCATTGTCATTCGTTTAAATAAATTGTATCATTATTCTTGATAAGCTCCCGGCCACATCGCATTTTTATCACGCGGATTCCCCAACTGGTCAGTGGAAAAAGCATCCATCTCTTCCAACCATTTTCCAAACTCCTCACCTAAATTCTGGAAAGGACAACTATCCGGTTTAAAGCCGGTTGTGATCGCATTCTTAACAGCGTCGGAAGCAGTCCGGGTAAACTCATTCACATTCCCGTCCCAAGTATAGACAGAACGATTGGCATCCCATACGACATTTAAAGAGCTAATCGTACTGTTATACTTATCAAACTCTGATGTTGTAAACTTGTTGGTTGATGCAGGCATGATCGTACCGCCCATCAGATTATACCCTTTGGATGTCAAATGGCGAGTATCATCACCGGACATTTCAACAACCGGATTAGCTGCATTTTTATTCAGGATGATATTATTCATCAAGAATGATTGCCGGGCCGGCCAGGATTCACAACGAATAACAGCCCCGCTATTTTGAGCACCATCCTCGATAATGGTAGAGTTTACAATCAACATACTCCCCGCGCCGTTAATGGTTCCATCTCTACCACTATTATTGGTAACAGTTGTATTATTCATACATAAATGACCGTTTGACATTTGAATAGCATAACCGAACTGTCCGCCTTCATTGCCTGTAATGGAGCAATTATTCATAAAAAGAATACTCCCACTGTCATTGACGCGAATTGCGCCTCCACGCGAAGATGCCTTGTTGTTTCTCAACTGCACATGATTTAGTTTGGCTGTCCCCTTATACATGAATATACCGGAACCACCAGCCTCACCTGAACCATTTACTCCCGCATTATAGCACTTTTCAATGATACAATGATTCAACTGTAATGTTGCATTGCCACTGCTACCATTCGCAATCAGGAATCCACCGCTATAGCCATTTATTTTCTCATTGGGATGATAACCGCAAGAGAACGTACAACCTTCAAATGTAATATCTATCTGGTTTCCTAATGTAAACAAGGAATAATCACCCGCATCCGCAATGCCGTTATTATTTGCATCTCCTGTGAAAGTAGTCAGATACCGGACAGGATCACGCTTGCTTAAATCCTTCCGGGTACTTTGAGGATCATATCCACCCACAACCTTTATTTCGACTTGTTTGCTATATCCGCTATACTCTATTTTCAGACCGGCTTCCTGATCTGCTATCAAATAGGTACCGCCTGCCACATAGATATTCTTACCATCCAATTTCTTAGCATTCGCAGTCGTGATCGCACTGTTAGTGTTAGTTCTCAATAGATTGCGTAACCCGTCTACTCCCATTGCATTATCCCAATCCATACCGGTAGCATTCCCTGTAGCATGCTCTTTCACATAATAAGCGTCCAATTGCAATTCCGTTGCATCTCCCCCATGGATTGTACCAGTCTCCCATGGAGTGACAATCGGTTCACTCAATCTAATGACCGAACCTTCTACTTTCAAAGTAAATTCATAACAAAATCCGGCCTTTATTGCAGGAATGCCTGGCAATACCAGATCTTCCCCCTTGTAATTTAAAGAAACGAAAGTACTATTAGGATTTGCAGCTCCCGGAGCTACGATCGCCGTATATTTACATCCGCTTTGTCCGGCTTTCCCTCCTTCAGGAATGGTGACATACGGTGAAACAAGTGCAGTTCCCGATGAAACATTTCCGTCCGTATATCCCTGATAGGAACCGATTTTAACTCCTAGAGCTTTACTTTGTGAGTCTATATCGTCCAATGTCATGATAACTTTCGCCATTCTCCGGTTCATATTCAGATGAAGGACACCTGATCCCTCATTTATAGCATCTTCTACTGTGCAAGTCATGTAGTCTGCGCTCGCCAGATTTTCCAAACTCTGCTGATTAATAGGAAGAGAGAAGTTGGCTACGCTTGTTCCTTCAGTCACCGGATAAAAGGCAGAATAAGTAACAGGTTCATTTCCCCACCTAAGATAATAGTTATCTGTAGGAGCCCATTGCCCTCCAGACAACATATAAGTCACACTACCATCTTCGCAACTCAACAGAATCTGGTCTCCATTATTAAATTGCATTTGCTGTTCATTTGTTCCTGTAGGATTACTACGGGTATATGCAGCATCAATAACAGCATTGATCTTGATTGCACCGGAGTCTTCATTGAACACGGCTATCTCTTTATCCGTATCACAAGCTGCCATACCCGTTAATATACATGCAGCCAATATATGTTTAGTAATTTTCATAACTCATCTCCTCCTTTTTATTTCTGATCGATAATCTGACCGGTTGCCCGATATTTCATTTGCATGGTAGCCAACCGTGCCGTTTCATTTACATTCAGTGTCAGCGTATGCTCTACTCCCTTTTGCAACTCAATGGGCTCTTCAGCAGTCCATATATACAATTTTCCGTCATAACTGAAATTGACAGAAAAGCCTTCTATTATTGTTTGCGGGAGAAGAATACATTCATACCCATCCGTACCCTTATAAGGGGCGATAGTTGTAGCTACAGCATCTTCCCGTGGAATGACTACCGGTTCCGGCACTGACAAATCACAAATACCACCCACTATTGTACCATTTACAGCCATATCGCCCAATTTACTGATCGCCGCATCTTCCATACCATTATTTACCGTCACTTTTATAATCAGCTTGCTCATGGCATGATCCAAAGTAACTTTCAATCTACCATCTGCGGTGAGATCCTGTTTCGGATCAACCATTGATTTAGTCAACAGGAAATCAGAAGCAATCACATTTTCCTCGGTAGTTTGGTTGCTTTGTATGTTGATAGCTAACGGAGTATCTAAACCAGCTTCCGAAATGTAAGGAGCATACGCTATTACTGTTACCGGAGTTCTTGCATTATCCCAAAGCATTTGTTGCCCGTCCACCGTATTCCAGTCATTATTAGATTTTACCATTTGCGAATTATAATCATAAGCAATGTTTTCACTGTTATGAATGATCAGTCCGAAACTCTCCAGATTACTTGCATCATATCCGGCACGCGACACAGGAGCCTTCACTTCTGTTACAACACGGATTATATGATCTTCGGGAAAGTTAACGGTCGGCAGTGTTCCGTCTTCAATGCTTGAACATCCTGTCAGACTGATGATCAAAGCGGTCATTATATAAAATTTGTTTTTCATATCACAATTACTTTTTAAAGATTCAGTTGGACAATACAGCATCATAAGCTCCCATTTGCATCTTATCAGGATTGCGTGTCACGCCACGCTGATCCAATCCGAAAGCATCTTCACCAATCCATTCCACAAAGACTTCACCTAAATTAACCACAGGAGAAGCAGCAGGATTGAAACTTTTCACAGCATTGATTACAGCTTGTTTGGTAGCATAACCACCCACCTGTCCGATCTGGTCAATATTCCACTTATAAACACCCTCTTCCGTCAGGTTGCCATTCACAAGGGTAGGATAAGCAGTATCAGAAACGTCCATTGTGAAATTATTAACTCGCTGATACAAGTTATATCCCATGGAGTAAGCTTCTTTATTCGCTCCATTCAAAATGAAGCTTGGAGCGGTAGAATTCTCGGAAATCAACAGGTTATTAATAAACTTAGTATCACCATCAATAGAGGTTTCACATCGAAAGGCGCCATACTCCTGATCAATATCATGCCCTACAATCGTACTATTAGCGAGCATGAAACTACCTCCCCCGTTTAAAGCAGCACCTTTTCCCGGATTTCCGACAATGGTTGTGTTATTCATACAAATATGTCCCGATGATATCTGAATACCGACCCCAAAAAGTTCTCTTACTGAATTGCCAGTTATCAGGCAATTATTCATAAACACAACAGCCTTATTGCTGTTACACCGTATTGCTCCGCCACGGCTATCCGCCGCATTATCCAGAAACTTCACATTGTTCAGTTTCGAGCTCCCGGAAGCAATAAGAATAGCTGTACCTCCCGCTACTCCTCCTTGCCCGTTGACAGCTTCCGTTTTACAATCCCTGATAATACAATCCGTTAATTCGACAGAGGTGCTATTGACGTTACCATTGATATAAATTCCGCTACCACACTCGTTAGACTTGGCATCATTATTAGAAAGGTACCCATATTGAAAAGTAACTCCTTCAATCCCAATAATCCCTCCTTTCACCAACAATAGTCCGCAATCACCGGAATCAGCCTGATTATTACCGTTTACATCTCCGCTGATCACTGTCTTATACGTATCAATACGACGATTAGTCAGATCTGTCCCTTCGCTCAACAAACTATATCCTCCTTTGATCGCTTTAATGTCTTTGCGGATAATCACCCCGAGTCCTCCGGTCTCGGACATCACATATTTTCCCTGGCTCATGTAAATAGTACTCTTGGACAGATCGATAGATCCACTCAATAATTTGCGAAAACCAGCTACATCCATTGCCTGATCCCATGAAGTACCATCCATGTCCCCTTCACCGAATTGAGTTACAAAATAACTTTCCAGTCCTTTTTGCAAGACAACTTCTTCATCCAGATCATCATCATAATCAGTAATCATCGGAGGATCAACCATCTCATAATCTTCCTGACACGCCTGGCTCACTAAAATAGTGAAGGCCAAAAGCCCAATCTTTGATATTGTGAGCAACTTATTTTTCATTTTTCTTCATTTTAAACTTGTACACTAAATTGAAATAATTACAGTTCACCGCTTAACGGGCAATATCCGGATAACCGGGATTCTGTTTCAGATATTCATTCTGCTCCAATTGGGTCTGTGAAAACGGGAACAATTCATAATGAGTATCTGCATCCCGTTTCTTGTCCCACCATGCATCCTGAAATCTTCCGAAGCGGATCAAATCCGTACGACGACGGCTCTCCGCAAGAAATTCCCGCCCCCATTCATCAAGCATTTCTTTTAGATCAAGTACCACGTTACCTTCCGGCTGATAAGCGATATCTGCAGTAAAGTTTTCATAGTTGCGTTTACGCACGCTGTTCAACAGCTTGCCGGCCTCGCCTGCCTGTCCGAGACGAAGAAGGCATTCCGCCTGCGAATAAATAATCTCCGCCAAACGGATTTCCGTATAATCCGACTCTATAAAATATCCTCCATCAAACGGATAGAAAGGATACTTCACACAGTAAAGCCCCGAGTTGAAATCTCCGTTTCCCAGTTTAGACTCCTGATAATTCGGGTTGGCAATATAACCGGATTCTGCGTTACCTTCAAAACGTCCCACTTGATCAAGTAGGTAAAGGACATATTGATTATCCGGATTCTTGGCATATCCCCCAGTAATACTGGAATTAGCTATTTTCCCTTCCATGAAGAACATACCTTCCCGTGTATTATTACTCGTATTTACATATTGTTTATAACGTTTATCGCCCGCATACTTGGCGAATTTCTGCGTAACCATGCCCAATTCATAATCAAACAATGCACGTGGTTGCTGGTTATTATAACTTGGCGAAAGTGCATATTTGGGATTTCGGCTGCCATCTCCTTCAATTTTCAGGTATTTCTCACAACCATAAGGAAGGGCCCGCCCGTAAACTGTTCTCTTATCATTTTTCAGATGCCAGCTAGTCAGTCCATAAGAACCGGGAAAACCGAGGATTACTTCATTACACATTTCATTATTCCAGTCAAAAGGTTCGTACCAGTTATCAGCGATTGCATAATAGCCGAATTCTCCTCCGGTAATACGCTCACACATATCAATACATTCCTGCCATTTAGGCTGTCCAATCCACTTTTCCGCATTTAAATAAAGACGTACCAGCAATGCAGCAGCCCCCGCTTTAGTAAATTGTCCTTGTTGACCGCCATTACCAGATTGTCCGATTTTGGAAGGTAAAGCTACCAGACAGACATCTCTCAACTCACTTTCGATAAAATCAAACATAACCTGTGGAGATACCTGCTTCCGGTTTTCCGGCTGTTCATTGACCGCTTGGTCAGAAGTCGTAGTTAAGATACAATTACGGTAACTATTAAGCAGGCGAAGATAACAGTAAGCTCTCATACAACGTAGTTGCGCTTTAAAACTATCAAACTCACTGTCACTTAAATTAAATTTAGAAGGATTCAATTGAGACAAATCATCCAACACCAGATTGCATTGACCGATACCGCCATACATGCCTTCCCACTCGTTTGTCCAGTCTTCCTGATTAATGTCATCGTATTGATGATAATGATATTTTTCCCATTTACCGCCATCATACCACCAAGTTCCCCGAGTAGGCGTTATCAACTGATCCCCTGTCAGTTCTTCGTGTTCATGACGTCTGACAATGGATTCATAGATATGCTCAAACGGACGAAAAACGGCGTTGATAACATCCTGTTTGGTATTATAATAGTTTTGAGACATGACCTGATCATACACCGTTTCCGACAGATCTGTACAGGATGGCAAACTAATGACTGTACCTGCCATTATCCCTAATCCAATGATATATTTTGTTATTTTCATAATCGTCTTTTATTAGAAACTTACTTGTAATCCTAAAATAAACTGAAAAGCAGACGGATAATAGTTATATCCTCCTCCGAAAGTACCCGGTGTCAGTCCGTTCACTTCGTAGGTAGAAGGATCTACACCGGTAAACTTCGTAAACGTATAAAGATTGTTGGCCGTACCGAACAAACGTATCTTTTCAATATATTTCTTATTCAGGTTCATGGTATATCCTAAAGTGACGTTGTCTATCTTCAGATAATCACCCGGTTCAATGAAGTAGTCGGTAATCACATTCTTACCTGTCGTGATATGTGCATTCTTCGAATAAGCGGTCGTCAACTGGTTGGTAGTCATGCTCTGCAATCCGAAATAGAAATCATGCACGTTGAATATGTCAAACCCGGCAGCACCACGGAGGGCAACAGACAAATCAAAGTTCTTATAAGTGAAGTTATGCGTCATAGAGCCGGTGAATTTCGGCAAACCGTTTCCGGTCACAGACTTATCCTCTTCCGTACCTTGGGCTACAGGAATCACATTCCCCTTTTTATCATAAATCAGCCAGTCACCTTTTTTATCCACTCCTGCAT
>CAMTFK010000212.1 GCA_947071285.1 uncultured Bacteroides sp.
TCGATTAAATAAACGGGCTATCTTGATTCTCCTCCTCCCGGGAGGAGGAGTACCCTGAAAGGGGGAGGTGGTAGGTGAAATGACGGAGTACCTATTAATCATACAACTAAGGAATACTTTTCTCACCTACCACCCCGCCCTAAAGGGCACCCCTCCTCCGACTGGAGGAGGGGAATCAAGATAGCCCGTTTTATTAAATAATAGAGATAGTTCGCTTTATTATAGTTCGCTTTATTAAGGAAAGCCTGTATATCGTTTGATTTGAAGCCTCCCGAAAAGATGAACCCTGAATGCTGTAATTCCTGCTAATACTTTGCCAATCTTCTGCCAAGGCTGTGGCAATTTTTTGCCAAGCCTGTGGCAAACTTTTGCCATCGCCTTGGCAAGACTTTGCCAGAGCTTTGGCAAGACGTTGGCAAAGTAGCAACTGCGCAAACCGGCTTCTGACTCTGAGAATAACCTCATACTAACCTCATTTCTTCCCTCAAAAAGAGCAATATTTTCATCAATCCTTTCTATTAATCTTATTTTAAGTAGATATTAAGGCTTTTTCGTTGACTTTATTAATGGGTTCCGCTTTTCTTTGCATTCGGAAAACATAAACTTAATAATCATGAAAAACCGTTTGATAGGTCTATTCTTTGTATGCGCGTGTTGCGTAATGGCCAAGGCTGATGATTTGAAGCTGTGGTACAGTCAGCCGGCTAAGGTATGGACCGAAGCGTTACCTTTAGGAAATTCGCGTTTGGGCGCTATGCTCTATGGCGGAGTAGTTAATGAACAAATACAGTTGAATGAAGAGACTGTCTGGGGTGGTGGACCGCATCGCAATGACAGTCCGAAGGCACTCGGCGTGTTGCCCCAGGTCAGGGAACTGCTTTTCACCGGGCGTGAGAAGGAAGCAGAAAAGATGATTGCCGATAACTTCTTCACCGGACAACATGGTATGCCTTTCCAGACCATCGGTAGCCTGATGCTGGAATTTGACGGACATGCCGATTACTCCGGTTATCGCAGGGAACTGGATTTGGAAAAGGCGATAGCATCCGTGCGATACAAAATAGGTGAAGTGAACTATACCCGCACCGTGTTTACCTCGCTGGCAGATAATGCCCTGATTGTGCGCATTGAAGCCGATAAACCGGGCGCAGTCAGTTTCACCACCCGATACAGCACCCCGTATAAGGAATACGCGGTAAAGAAAAGCGGTAAGAGCCTGCTCTTGTCCGGTCACGGTTCTGCACACGAGGGCATCCCCGGAGCCATCCGTTTTGAAACCCGCACCCAGATAAAGGCTGAAAAGGGCAAGGTGAGTGTTACCAATGACTGCATCGAAGTGAAAGGTGCAGATGCCGCCGTGATTTATGTGACGGCTGCCACCAACTTCGTCAATTATAAAGACGTGAGTGCCAATGAAACCCGGCGTGCAACGGAGTTCCTTGCGAAAGCCATGAAACGCCCGTATGCCCAGGCGCTGTCCGCCCATGAGGAAGCTTATCAAAAGCTTTTCGGCCGTGTATCACTCAACGTGGGAGCTTCCGCCAAAGAAGAGACATCCTACCGCATCAAGCATTTCAATGAAGGCCGGGACCCCGGTCTGGTAGCATTGATGTTCCAGTTCGGCCGCTACCTGCTCATCTCTTCTTCACAGCCCGGCGGACAACCGGCAGGCTTGCAAGGCATCTGGAACCATGAACTCTTTGCCCCGTGGGATGGAAAATATACCATCAACATCAATACCGAGATGAACTATTGGCCGGCAGAAGTGACCAACCTTACGGAAATGCACGAACCTCTTTTCCAGATGGTGAAAGAACTCTCCGAATCGGCACAAGGCACAGCCCGCACCCTGTATGACTGTCGCGGCTGGACGGTGCATCATAATACGGATTTGTGGCGTATGGCCGGCCCCGTAGATGGTGCTTCGTATGTCTGGCCGTTGGGCGGCGCCTGGTTGAGCCAGCACTTGTGGCAACACTATCTTTACACAGGCGACCAGGCATTCCTGCAAACTGCCTATCCGGCTCTGAAAGGAGCTGCCGACTTCTTCCTCGACTTCCTGGTGGAACATCCTAAATATGGCTGGATGGTTTGTGCACCCTCCATGTCGCCCGAACAAGGTCCTCCGGGAACAGGCACGATGCTTACCGCCGGATGCACCATGGACACACAGATTGTGCTGGATGCACTGACTTCCGTCCTGTCGGCTACGAAACTGCTGTATCCCGACCATACATCCTATTGCGACAGTCTGCAAGGCATGATTAAACGCCTGCCCCCTATGCAGATAGGCAAGCACAATCAGTTGCAGGAATGGCTGGCCGATGTGGATGACCCGCGCAACGACCACCGTCATGTCTCCCACTTGTATGGCCTTTATCCGAGTAACCAGATTTCCCCGTATGCGCATCCGCAGCTTTTCCAGGCAGCTAAACGTTCGCTCCTGTATCGCGGTGACATGGCTACCGGGTGGTCCATCGGCTGGAAGATAAACCTGTGGGCGCGTCTGCTCGATGGCGACCATGCCTATAAGATTATCAAGAATATGCTGAACCTGGTGGAAGATGGAAATCCCAACGGACGCACTTACCCGAATATGTTCGATGCACATCCGCCTTTCCAGATTGATGGTAACTTTGGCTTTACGGCCGGTGTGGCTGAGATGTTGCTTCAAAGTCATGATGAAGCGCTGCACCTGTTGCCCGCCCTGCCCGGAGATTGGAACAAAGGCAGCGTGAAAGGTCTGGTGGCCCGTGGAGCTTTCGAGGTAGATATGGACTGGGATGGCGGTGAGCTGACTACGGCTACCGTAACTTCCCGCATCGGTGGCAACCTGCGCATCCGTTCGTATGTGCCGTTGGAAGGTGCAGGACTGAAAGAAGCTAAGGGCGATAATCCCAACCCGTTGATGAAACGCGGAGATATTAAAGAGCCTCTGGTGGCTGCCGGACTGAGGGCACAGTATCCTCTTCTGTATAAGATTTATGAGTATGATATTCAGACTCAGCCGGGAGAAAAGTACACTTTGCAAAGAGCATTTTAGTGATTGGTATTAAGAGAATAAAGATATAAAATAGGTTATGGTAAGAAGACTAAATTGGTTTATTGTATACTTGTTGTTTTCAGTAGGTATTATGGCACAGACTGCCGGAAAGCAGTATAACTCGTACAAAGGATTGGTGATGGCCGGTTATCAGGGGTGGTTCAACGCCCCTGATGATGGTGCCGGCCGGGGATGGTATCACTACACCGGACACGATGGTTTCCGCCCCGGCTCGTGTACGATTGACTTTTGGCCGGAAGTGTCGGAGTATAAGCAACTGTATAAGACGGAGTTCAAGTTTGCTGACGGAACGCCGGCTTATACTTTCTCTTCGCACGATGCCTCTACGGTGGATACCCATTTCAGATGGATGAAAGAGTATGGACTGGATGGTGTGTTTATGCAACGTTTTGTAGGGGAAATCAGCAATAAAAGCGGACTGAACCACTTCAACAAGGTGCTGAACTCGGCTATGGAGGCTGCCAATAAGTACGAGCGGGCTATCTGTGTGATGTACGACCTGAGCGGTATGCGCCCCGGAGGTGAAGATGTATTGCTGAAGGATATTGCTGATATAGCCAAGCGCCATTCCTTGAAAGACCACGCCAAGAATCCTTCCTATCTGTATCACAATGGAAAACCGTTGGTTACTGTTTGGGGCGTGGGCTTTAATGATCGCCGCCGTTACGGTCTGAATGAGGCTGAGAAGATTATTAATGGTCTGAAAGCACAAGGGTTCAGTGTAATGCTGGGTGTGCCTACGCATTGGCGCGAATTGAGTGGCGATACGGAGTCGGACCCTCGTCTGCATGAACTGATTAAGAAGTGTGATGTAGTGATGCCTTGGTTCGTGGGGCGTTATAATGAAGATTCATATCCTCGCTATCAGAAGCTGGTCAGAGAAGATGTTAAGTGGGCCAGAAAGAATAAAGTGGACTATGCTCCTTTGTGCTTTCCGGGGTTCTCGTGGCGTAATATGAAAGGACACGAGAATAGCGTACAGATACAGCGTAATAAAGGTTCGTTCCTTTGGAAACAACTGTCGGGTGCTATAAAGGAAGGTGCTGAAATGCTTTATGTGGCCATGTTCGATGAAATAGATGAAGGTACGGCAATCTTTAAATGTGCCAAGAAGGTTCCTGTAGGTGCCAGCACATTTGTTCCTATTGAAGATGGGATTGAAAGTGACCATTACCTGTGGCTGGTAGGTGAGGCAGGCAAGATGCTGCGCAAGGAAAAGCCGTTGGAAATGAAACAGCCGAAAAGAAAATGATTTAGCTACGGGCTACAAGCTACGAGTGACAAGTACCTTTCGGCATGATAGCCGGGCGAATAATAACTCGCCCACAGCGCAGCAACTTGTAGCTCGTAGCTTGTAGCTCGTAGCTTATAGCTACTCAATAATCTCCATTAAAGAGTATTTGTATTCTGTTCCCAATGAAGCTGCATATTCTTTGCAGAAAGTATCGTAAACCGTTTTGGCAAGTCCCTTCTTCCCTTGCTGGCAGAGGATGCGGCATTTCACACAAAGCGCTTCTTCATTGATATAATCATGCTGGAATAAGGTATCCGCAATCTTCAACTTCAATGTATCCGAAAGATCTTCCTGCTTTAATAATCTGGAAAGCAAATCAATAGTATCATTGGAGAAATCATTCTTGAATGCATCAATCCAATCATTCTCTACGTTAGGAAGCATCATACCACGCAATAATAGTTCAAGCAGCTTCTCCAGGTCTTGTCCGTTATTTCCCCTGTACAAATGGAGTGCTTCCAGATAGTCGCAGATAGTGCCTTCTTCAAACTGTATACTCCAGAATCCATTCTGATTTAGTATCTTGATATCACCCACTTTATCCAGTAGACCGCGTAGCTTACTCATGTATACATTGCGGTTGTTTTTAGCGGATTCTTCTGCTTTATCGTACCATAACAACTGGATGAGTTTGTGTCCGATGATTCCCTTTGGGTCTTTGCCCGTATAAAGAATAAGCAGTATCAGTAAGGCTTTAAGGGTGGGAGTGAATAAGGCTGTACAGTCGTTCCCTTCTTTATCAACAATGTGGAAGCCGCCAAAGAAACAGATACATTTCTTTGAGAAATCATAGTTATGGAATGTCGGGTCAGGTGTACTGATTGGCATATCTATCTTTATTTCAGGCAGCTCTTTTGTCAATAGGGTGTTGGCTCCCTCTGTCTGTGAGATGTCTGTAGCTGGACTTTTCTCTTCTTTGGCAGAAGATTTTGCCTGGTCTATTTCCTTTTTTCGCTTCTTGTAATAAAGAGTTCCTACACCGCTAATGACTAATAATCCGCTTACGATGTATAGCCATAGATAGGTGTGCTTGCCCTGATCTGTTTTGCCCTCAACTACATCCGGCTGTTTGAAAGACAGAATGGGGATTGGGGGGAAATTCAATTCATATATATACAAATCTGCCTTTCCGCTAACTTCAGCCTGATGAATGGCTACATATAGTTTCTTTTGTTTAGGCGAATAGTATAGGTTACTATATAGGTATTGCGATTCTAACTTCAATCCCATAGGTAGCGACATCAGTTCAAAATGTGGCGTTTGTGTATCAATTCTCATCAGAGTGCCGCCTTGCTGTGTGCTGAAAAGGTAGAAGCAATCTTTTTCCGCATCATAAACCATGTTTTCACAGGGTTGGAAGTCTCCATCTGCCGGAGTTTGCGGAGCCTCCCACAGTTTATTGACCTGCTGGGTGAGCAGATTGACTGAATATAAGTCATAATAATTGCGGGGAGATAATTCCTGTCGTCCGGATGGGCAACCACGACCGCCAAAGATGTAGAGCGTACTGTCGACAATCACAGAACTGCAAGAATACCGGGGATGGATACTTGTCAGACTGAGTTGACGTTGCGGTGTATCTTCATAAGGATAACTGATGACTAATTTATTGTTATAGTGATAATGTCCGTATCCGCCAAAACTGATTAAGGAGGAATTGGAAGGATTATAAACGAGCGTATTGTTCCAGTAATCGTGCTCTAATACGGGCGCTTGCGTTCCCTTCCAGCTTTGTGTAGCGGGGTCGAAGGCTGAAAAGAGATTTTCATTCAGATTATAGGACAGTAGCTGCTGGTGTTGTGGTATGTATATCAACTGGTTTGGATAGTTGGCAACAAACTCTCCACCTTTTACCTGGATGGTGTCCGTCACTCTTTCATCTGTATGAAAGACGTATAGTTTCCTCTTATCCGTAGCCACATAGAAAGTGCCGACAAGAGGGTCGAATGCTACGGAAGGAGAAGAGGCAAAATGCTGCGAATAGATTTTCTTCCAGGTGATATATTGGTCGATCACCCAACGGGTGTTTCGGCCGGTAGCCGGAATATGGGATATTTCATCGTAACAAACGTCCCCATTGTGGCGTGCCATCTTCCATTGGCGTATTTCTTCTGCTCCACGTTTTATACTGATATCTCTAATATTGACGGAAGCCACATCGGCCAGAGAGAAATTCTCAAATGGACAATAGCCAAAGGCTATGCGTATTCCCTGTACGCCTTTCAGGTCGGCATATTTCACATTGACTTCCGTGCTGTCATATGATACGGTAATATCACCCTCTTTGAAGTCAAGGGTTACATTGGCAGAAGTCCACATCTCACGTCTCACTTCCTTTTGAATAGGATGTACGGCATCTCCGGTAACCAGAATTGGAAAACGTCTGTCGTTATCACTTACACTGTACATCAGATCGATGTTCTTATTATTATCAGTGATGATGCGGAATACAGTCCCGAATACATTATCAGGTCTGACCCAGAGATTGAAACTCAGGGTTATCTTTTCTCCTTTGGTCGCTATGTATTTTCCATCTTCTAATGCCATGCTGGTGAATTCGGAATTTTGAAGTGGATAAGACTGGATATGCAAACCATATTCAGGAAGCTGAGCCATTGAATGCATACATATAAGCAGGAGGAAGATTATAGATAGTGTCTTTTTCATTTTGTATGTCCTTAATGAAGTATTAGCTTGGACAAAAGTAATGCTTTTTAGCGAAAAGCGATTACTTATTCATGCAATTCTTCCGGCGGAGCTTCTCTTTTTAGCTAAAAGATATCCATTAAGTGGATTTTAATGTTTCATTAATTATGATGTTATCATTTTATTAAGCGGTTGCAGTTTACTTTGCATCATCAAACTAAAATCTGATAGCATGAATTTAAAGAGACACTTGTTCTTATTTGCAGGCATATTCTCCTGCGCTTTTCTAATGGCTCAGCAGCCAAGTGATATTTTATCCGTTTCGGCATCGGCTAATATGGAAAAAGCTTCGTTGGCTTTTGATAAGGATCCGAAGACGATGTGGGAAGTAAATGGTCAGGATTTGAAGACGGACCAATGGTTGATGTTCACCATCCAGACTCCCGGTGACGTATGCGAACTTAATCTTCAGATGCAAGGTGTGGCGAAAGACGACCTGAAGCAACTGATGAATGTATTTGTCACCTACGACCCGATGAACCTCGGAGTGCCTGTTGACTACCAGGTGCAAGGTAATGCAAAAGAAATGAAAGTGAAGTTTTCACCCAAATATGGTGCACACGTCAGGCTGGCTTTCAAAGGGAGTGACCGTGTGAAGCCTTTTACTGTGAAAGAGGTTTCGGTTCTCTTGGCTGATAAAGTGTTGAAAGACCGGAAAGGTGAAAAAACTGCACTCCGCTATATGGACCCAACGCTTCCGGTGGAAGAACGTGTGGAAAGTCTGTTGTCTGTGATGACTCCGGAAGATAAAATGGAATTGATTCGTGAAGGATGGGGTATTCCCGGTATTCCTCATT